>NZ_JAIXMK010000007.1:0-51683 GCF_020328095.1 Streptomyces sichuanensis | reverse complement strand
GCAGACAGTTCACACCCACCGCGTTCAGCTCCCCGTTCTGCCCGTCCGTGAGGACGGTCGGGACGGTGAGGACGCCGCGGAGGTTCTGGTTCGCGGGGGCCTTGAACACGCCGCGTTCGGCGTCGGTACGGGCCCACACGCCGGCGATGTGGCCGCACGGCGGCACGGTGCGGGCCGCTCCGTCGAGCCCGGGGACGGTGAGCCAGGGGTAGTACACGGTCGTGAACTCGGCGTCCTCGGTGTCGGGGGACGCCAGCGACTCTGCGAAGGCGGTGGCCTCGGAGGGCTTCTTGCCGGGCGGTGGTTCCACGATCGCCAGCCGGTTGCGCATCGTCGTGCAGTGCGCCACGACGGATTCGATGACCGGCCGGACGACCGTCGCGTCCTGGCTCTTCGTCCAGAGGTCCGGGACGGCGACCATGTGGACGTCCGGGACGGTCTTCAGCCCGGTCAGTCCGTCGCCGATCTCCGCCCCGAGGTCGCTCCCGGGGTCGAGCGGAACGACATAGCACTTGGTGCCGCCGTTGGCGAAGAAACCGTACACGGCCTCGGCGAGCGCGTACTTCCGCCCGTCCGTCAGCTTGCCCGTGAGGTCGGTGAGTTCGCGGTGGCGCGTGGCGACGGGCCACCACGGCTTGCCGGCCGTCTCCCAGGCCGCGTAGCCCCCGAGGTCCTTCACCCTCGTCTTGATTCCGTCGGCGAAGGTCTTGTCCTCGCCGGACACGTCACGGCCGGCCCCCAGGGCCTCCATCACCGTGCCGAAGCGCTGGTAGTCGTCTTCGGTGACTCCTGCTGCGACGGCCTCTCCCTTGAGGGTGCCGTCCGCGGTCGTGAACGTGGACCGGAGCTGCTCCAGGGGCTCCAACGCCTTCGCCGCCTGCTCCAGCGTGAGGGCGGAGCGGAAGTGGAAGGTGTCCACGAACTCGTTCCAGCTCCGCACGGGGTGCGGCGCTCCGGCGTCGGGCCGGGTGACCGGGTAGCCGAGGAACGCGGGCGTGGACGTGCCCGCTCCGGTGATGATCCGTAATCCGCTGGGGACTTCCTTGACGTAGACCCCTGGAGCTGAGCTTTCTAAGGCCATGCGGCTCCGCCCTTCGTGAGGTGTCGGATACACCTCCGAACAGCGATACCCAAACATGCGCACCACGCCACACAGTCATCCGAAGAAGACGGTAAACCACTCCTCAGCATGAAATCGTGACATGTTGATGCAGACTGTCTGCAGGGAGCCGGCCGAAGGCGGTCCGCCCCGGTTCACCCCGGTCGGCTCGCCGCCTCGGTCCGGTCAGCGGGCCTACAGCCCGTTCTGGGCCAGGCTGCCGCAGTTTGTCTTGTAACGGGCCACGACATAGCCGTCGATCTCGCCGCCCCAGTCGACGCACTTGCCCTTGGCGTCCAGGTAGACCGGCCCCGCGTACGAGGTGAAGAAGCCGTACTGCTCCTGCTTCGACTTCAGGTCCTTGTCGCGCTGGAGCCAGGAGCCCACCCACAGCCGCGAGCCGGTCGAGCTGTTCCGCTTGGTGACCACGCAGTTCTTGCCGGTGGCGGCGCTGTAGGCCAGATAGACCGTCCCACGGCCCGGGATCGGGATCTGGTTGACCTGCGCGTATCCGGCGCCGCACTCCTGGTTGTACGCGGCGGCGGCCGGAGCGGCGACGGACGTCCCGGCGCCCGCCACCAGCACCGTGGCGGTCGTGGCGGCGGCGAGCAGCGCAGCTCCCGCGACGCGGGTACGTACAGCACGCTTCACTGTGTCCTCCGTGGAAGTCGGATGGTGCCGGTTGATGAACGTACGCGGGACGGCCGTCTCCGTGCCCACAAAGACACACCACGCCCAAAGGAGGTTGCACGCCCCCTCACCCCCACGATGCAGAACCGGCCACACTGCTGCCGCTGCACGGCCCGGACGCGCCCGGACTATGTGTGGTCGGGCCAGGGGACGTCGGTGGCCACTGCGGCGGTGTAGTCGACGCCCGGCACGGAGAATCCGTACAGGCGTTGGACCTCGGCGCGGAACCAGTCGAGGTCGGCGAGGCCGGCGATGGTGTCGGTCGTGGCGGTCTCCCAGCGTTCGGCGACGGCCGCCTGGACCTCGTCGGTGAGTTCCCACGTGTCCAGGCGAATCCGGCCCTCGTCGTCCAGAGCGAGCGGGGCGGCACCGGTGAGCTGGTCCCACAGAGCGGCGAGCTGGTGGATCGGCGGGACCATCCCCTCTCCGAGGACGCCGCGCAGCAAGCCGGTGTACAGGGCGATGCCGGGGATGGCGGTGGAGGACTGGGTGACGGCGGCACCGTTGACGGAGGTCACGGCCCGCCCGCCCACCGTCTCGGCGAGCCGCTCGTTCAGGCTGCGGGCGGTGGCCTCCAGGTGGGCCTTGGCCGCGCCGATGGTGCCCTGCCGGTAGATCGCCGCCGTCATCGACGAGCCGATGTAGGACAGCGCGGCGGTGGCGAACCCGTCGGCGAGCAGCCCCCGCCCGGCGAGGTGGTCGATCCAGCGTTCCCAGTCCGCGCCGCCCATCACGGCCACGGTCTGCTCCACGTCGTCGCCCTCGGCCGGCCCGGTCTCGACCTCGCGGACCTCCGGAGCACCCTCGTCGTCGAAGACGAGGGTCCTGGTGCGGTTGGCCCGGCCGATCGGCTTGAGGACCGAGGCGTAGGTGGCGCCAGTGAGGGGGTCGGTACGCCGGGGTGCGGCCACCGAGTAGACGAGGTAGTCCAGCCGGCCGCCGAAACGCTGCTCGACGAGGTCGGCGACCTGGTCCTTCATCGAGTCGGAGAACGCGTCGCCGTTGAGGAAGACCAGGTCCCGCCCGGCGGTGCGGGCGATGTCGGCGGTGGCGGCGGTGCGGTACCAGCCCGCCGTAGCGGTGCGCCGTTCGGTGGGAGCCTTCTCGAAGGACACCGCGACACCGCGGATGCCGGCGCGCTTGAGTCCGGCGAGGGTGGCCGCGAGGCCGTATCCGGCGGAGGAGCCGATGATCAGCGCCACCGGCCCGTCGCCCTCCGGCACGCCGGCAGGAGCGGGGCAGGTCTGCCACATGTCGGCCACCAGCTGCCGACAGCCCGCCGGGTGGGAGTCGAGGAAGAGGAAGCCTCGGTTGCGGGGAGTGAGAACGCGCCGGTTCACGATGACAGTCCTTGGGTCGGCTGGGACAGGACACGGAGGCCAGCCGGGCCTCCGTGTGCTGCAAGTCTGCGACAGCACCGACACGGCCAGGGGCCACGTCGGGGCACAACGATCACAAGCCGATCTTGGAGTGTTCCGCCACTCCCGGCCCGGCAACGATCGACCCGGACGCGAGCTGAAGGCCATTCCGGAGCAGGTGCCGTGGCATGCGGTGTCGGTCATCTGTCGGGGCTGTCGGTCCGATGCCGTCGGCTTGTCGGTGGGGTCTGACACCTTCCCAGGGACGGCCGGCCGGAGCTCACCGGGCGGCCCCTATCCCGAGGAGCCACCATGCGTACCCCCGTCACGATCATCGGAGCCGGACTCGGCGGCCTGACGCTGGCCCGCGTTCTGCACGTCCACGGAATCCCGGTCACGGTCTACGAGGCCGAGTCCTCCCCCGCCGCGCGCACGCAGGGCGGAATGCTCGACATCCACGACTACAACGGGCAGCTCGCCCTCAAGGCCGCCGGCCTGATGGACGAGTTCCACGCCATCGTCCTGGAGGGCCGTCAGGCGATGCGGGTCCTCGGCACCGATGGGACCGTCCTGCTCGACAAGGCCGACGACGGTACGGGCGGACGCCCCGAGGTGCTGCGCGGCGAGCTGCGGCAGATACTGCTCGACTCGCTCCCGGCCGGCGCCGTCCGGTGGGGGCACAAGGTCAGCAGCAGCCGTACCCTCGGCGAGGGCCGCCACGAGGTGACGTTCGCCGACGGCAGCACCGTCGTCACGAGCCTGCTGGTCGGCGCGGACGGCGCGTGGTCACGGGTCCGGCCGCTGCTCTCCACCGCCACACCCGAGTACGCCGGCACGTCGTTCGTCGAGACCTACCTGTTCGATGCCGACACCCGGCACCCGGCCGCCGCGAAAGCGGTCGGCGGCGGGATGCTCATCGCGCCCTCCCCGGGCAAGGACATCTTCGCCCACCGGGAAAGGGGCGACACCCTGCACGCCTACGTGGGGCTGACCAAGCCGCAGGAGTGGTTCGCCGCCATCGACTTCACCGATGCCGCCGCGGCCACAGCGCGGATCGCGCAGGAGTTCGACGGCTGGGCGCCGGAGCTCACCGCGCTGATCACCGACGGCGACACGGCACCGGTCCTGCGCTCCACCTACGGTCTGCCGACCGGGCACCGGTGGGACCGGGTGCCCGGAGTGACCCTGCTCGGCGACGCCGCCCACCTCGCGCCCCCGAACGGCGAAGGCGCCAACCTGGCCATGCTCGACGGCGCCGAACTCGGCCAGGCCCTCGCCGCGCACCCCGACGACATCGAGGCCGCGCTCACCGAGTACGAACAGGCCATGTTCCCCCGCAGCACCGAAGTCACCGCTTTCGAAGGTGTCGAGGTCCAGGGGATCGACTCCGAGGACAACACGGCCCACGGCCTGATCAAGGTGATCGAGAAGGGCCGATGAGCCACTCGGGCCCCGAAAGAAGCGTCAGCTGCTGGGGCGCCCGCGTGGCCGGGCGGGCGCCGCGTCAGGCTTGGGCGTCTCCGGTGGCCGTGCGTCGGGTGCCGAGCCATGCCCTGATGGCCTCCGCCGTCGTGTGCGCGTGTTCCTCGGCCATGCTCCAGTGGTTGCCGGGGACGTCCACGGTGGTGTGGGGCAGCGGCCAGGACGCCCGCTGCTCCCCCGACCGCGTCGCGGGCCCGCCGTGGGCCGGTGGCTTCGGCAGCGGTTCGGTGGCGCGCACCAGCAGCGTGGGAACGTCTGCCGGTTCCGGCTGCCAGCCGCGGGCGATACGGGTGTAGGCGCCGAGGGCGGCCATGGACATGTCGTCCACGGCGGTGTCGAAACGCTCGCCCAGCTGCCAGGGGATACGGGCGGGCAGGGCGAGCAGCCACGGATCGTTCTCCCTGTCCGGGGTGACGTGGTAGGTGTCGACGAGGACGAGACCGAGCGGTGGTGTGCCGGTGGCCGCGAGGCGTGCGGCCACCGCATGTGCGGGACAACCGCCCATCGAGGAGCCGAGGACGGCGTACGGGCGGTCGCCGAGGTGGTTGCGTACGGTGTCGGCGTGCAGGTCCACGAGGGTCTGCCAGTCCTGGGGCACGGCGTGCCCGTGGTGGACACCGGGGTGCTGGATCTCCAGGACGTCCCGTTCGCCGCCGAAGGCGGAGGCCAGGGTGGCATGCCAGGGTCTGCCGAGAGCGGGGAAGAAGCCGGGAAAGCACACGAGCGCGGGACGCGCAGTGCCTTCGGCCAGGTGGAGGGGCGCGAGCGCGTGCCGGGCGCTGTCGGAGGGGGCGAAGGCGGGCAGGGCGAGCGAGGCGGTCACCAGCATGTGCATCGCCGACACGACGTCGCCGGTCTCGCACACGCGCCGGTAGAGGGAGGCCAGGGTCTGCGACGGCCGTGCCGTTCCGGGCGGGGCGGCGGGGCCGGTGGCGGGGACGTCTTCGTGCGGGCCGTCGCCCAACTCCTGGTGCAGATAGCCGGCCAGCTCTGCGGCGCTGGGCCGGTCGAACACCACGGTGGCGGGCAGCTGCAGGCCGGTGAGTGCGCCGAGGCGGTTGCGCAGCAGGACCCCGGTCAGGGAGTCGAAGCCCAGCTCGGTGAAGGGGCGGCCCGGGGCCACGGCGTCCGCGCCGGCATGGCCGAGCACGGTCGCGACTTCCTCGCGGACGAGGTCGAGCAGGGCCGGTGCCCGGTCGGGTACGGCCAGCGCGGCGAGGCGGTCGCGCCAGGCCCCGGCCGCGGGCCCGGGGTCGTCGGACGCCCCGGCCGTGGCTCCGGCCGACGGGCGGGCCGTGCGCAGCAGTCCGCGCAGCGGCGGTGGCACCGGCTGCCCGTTGGTGCCCGCCCGCCGGGAGCGGTCCAGCAGCAGCGGGGCGAGCACCGGTTCGCCGCTGCCCAGTGCGGCGTCGAACATCGCCAGGCCCTGCGCGGGAGAGACGGCGCGTAACACGTCGTCCATGGCGCGGTCGGAGGCGGCGGTACGTGCCGCCATTCCCTCTCCGCCCGCCCAGGGGCCCCAGGCGAGCGAGAGGGCCGGCAGGCCGAGAGCGGCGCGGTGGTGCGCGAGCGCGTCCAGGAAGGTGTTCGCGGCGGCGTAGTTGGCCTGCCCGGCCGTGCCCAGCACTCCGGCCGCCGAGGAGAACAGGACGAAGTGCGAGAGGGGCAGATCCTTCGTCAGCTCGTGCAGATTCCAGGCCGCGTCCACCTTCGGTCGCAGCACCGCGGCCAGCCGCCCGGGTGTCAGGGCCTCCAGCACGCCGTCGTCCAGGACCCCCGCGGCATGCACGACAGCGCTCAGCTCGTGCGCGTACCGCTGCACGACGGCGGCCAACCGGGTGCGGTCGGCGGCATCGCACGCGATCACGTCCACGCCGGCGCCGGACTCCTGGAGCTCTGCTCGCAGCCGCCGCGCGGCAGGTGACCGGAGGCCGTGGCGGCTGACGAGGACGAGGTGGCGGACCTTGTGCCGGGTGACCAGGTGCCGGGCCAGCAGGCCGCCGAGGGCTCCGGTGCCGCCCGTCACCAGTGCCGTGCCCTCGACCGGAGAACCGCCCCGCGGGGTGTCGGTGCCGGCCAGCCGGGGGACGCGCACGGCGCCTTCGACGAGCGCGAGCTGGGGTTCGCCGGTGGCGACGGCGGCCGGCAGCAGGCGCAGGGACTCGGGCCGGCCGTCGGTGTCCACGAGCGTGAGACGCCCGGGGTACTCCGCCTGTGCGGAACGCACCAGGCCCCACACTGCGGCGGCCGGCAGGTCCGGCACGGCGGCGGTGGCGCCGCGGGTCACCACGACGAGCCGCGCACCCGGGGCGGCCGTGGCGGACACGTGGGTCTGCAGCACGGCCAGGGCACGCGCGGCCAGGGAATGGGCGTCCTCGGCCGGGGCGGCGCCGGAGGAGGAGGACAGGGAGACCACCGCCGCCCCGGGGCCGTCGTTTCCTCTTCCGCCCGACGGCCCTGAGAGCGCGGGGCGCAGGCCGAGGTCGTCGGGTTCCGCGACGGACAGGAGCAGCCCGTCGCCGTCGACCGGAACGCCGGTCCACCGCAGTCCGTACAGGCCCCCGGCAGCGCTCACTTCGGTGGCCGCGGCACCGAGGGATTCCGGTACGGGCCGGGTGGTCAAGGAATCCACCCGGGCCACCGGCCTGCCCGCGGGGTCGGTGAGGTCCACGGCGACCGTGTCGGGGCCGGTGGTGCGTATGCGTACGCGCAGGGCCGTGGCACCGGCGGCGTACAGGCGCATGCCGCGCCAGGCGAAGGGCATGCGGACGCAGCCGGCGGTCGGGGCGGCGAGCAGTGACGCGTGCAGCGCGGCGTCCAGCAGAGCGGGGTGAAGGCCGTACCGGCCGGCGTCGGCGCTTGTCGCCCCGGGCAGGCGCACTTCGGCGAACACCTCCTCGTCCCGCCCTCGCCAGGCGGCCGTGACCCCCCGGAAGGCAGGACCGTATGCGTGACCGGCGTCGGCCAGGCGCTCGTAGGCGCCCGCGAGGTCCACGGGCTGAGCACCCGGAGGCGGCCACGCGGAGGTGACGCAGTCCTGGCCTCCGTGTCCGGTGGCCGGGCCGAGCCGTCCGGTCGCGTGGTGCGTCCAGGTGCCCAGCGGGCCCGACTCCCGCGGGCGGGAGTGGACGTCGACGGTGCGGCGGCCGGCGGTGTCCGCCTCACCGAGGACCACCTGCACCTGGACCCCGTCGCCGGAGCCGGAGGGCGCCGACGGCAGTGGCAGCGGGGCCAGCTGCACCAGGTCCTCGACGACCTCCAGCCCGCACGCGTCGCCCGCGTGGACCACCATCTCGGCGAACGCGGCGGCAGCTACGAGCACCTCCCCGGCGATGACGTGGTCGCGCAGCCAGGGCTGGGCGGCGGTGGAGAGGTGGCCGGTGCACAGCAGGCGTTCCGTGCCGGGCACCGTGGTCGTCGTGCCGGTCAGCAGAGGATGGTCGTTGCCGGCCGGTGCGGGGGCTCCGGTGTCCTCCAGCCAGTAGCGCTGCCGCTGGAAGGGGTAGGTCGGCAGGTCCACCCGCCGGGCGCCGCTGCCCGCGTACACCCGGCGCCAGTCCACCGGCAGGCCGTGCACGTGCAGCCGGCCGAGCGCGGCCAGGACCGTCTGCGCTTCCCGCGCCCCGGCCCGTGCGGTGGCCGTGCACATCAGCCCCTCGCGCTCCCCCGCGACGCCGGCGAGGGCGGCCGCCGTGAGGTGTGCGTCCGGTCCCACCTCCGCACAGGCCGTCACCCGCTCGTCGTTCACGAGACGTTGCACCGCGTCCCCGAACCGTACGGTTGCGCGGGCGTGGCGCACCCAGTACGCCGCGGAGCGCAGATCGTCTTCGCCGGCCCGGCGCCCGGTCACCGTCGACATCACCGTGATGCGCGGTCTTCCGTACGTCATGCCCGAGGCGATGCGGCCGAACTCGGCGAGCATCGGCTCCACCAGCGGTGAGTGGAAGGCATGGCCGGCCCGCAGCCGCGTGGTGCGGCGTCCGCGCACGGTGAACCGGGCGGCGACGGTGCGTACGGCTTGCTCCTCGCCGGAGACGACGACCGACCGCGGACCGTTGACCGCTGCGATCGCCACGCGCTGCGCCAGGCCCGCCCGGTCCGCCGCATCCGCCAGCTCGTGCGCCGCCTCGTCCTCGGTGGCCTCCAGGACCACCATGGCGCCGCGCCCGGGCAGTTGCCGCATCAGTCGCCCGCGGGCCGCGACCAGCTCCACCGCTTCCGGCTCCGACAGGATGCCCGCGACGTGAGCGGCTGCCAGCTCGCCGACGGAGTGCCCGGCCACGGCGTCCGGCCGCACTCCCCAGGACTCCAGCTGCCGGAACAGCGCCACTTCGTGGACGAACAGGCCCGCCTGAGCGAAGTCGGCCCTGTCGAGCAGAGCGGCGTCGCCGGTGTTCCCGTCCGCCCACAGCACGGTGCGCAGGGGCCGCTCCAGACAGCCCGTGCCGTCAAAGCGTGCGCACAGGGCGTCGAAGGCGGCCGCGAAGGCGGGGAACGTGGCGTGCAGTTCACGACCCATGCCCGGCCGTTGCGCGCCCTGGCCGGAGAACAGCAGCGCCAGCCGCCCGGCGGGCGCGCCCGGCCTCACCCCGGTGCCTCCGGTTCCGTCACCGGTCGCCGCCAGCGCGTCGAGAGCGTGCAGCAGCGCCTCGCGGTCCCCCGCCGTCACGGCCGCCCGGTGGGCGAGTGCCGCCCGGGTCGTGGCCAGGGAGAACGCGACGTCCAGCGGGGACAGCCGGGGCTGCTCCCGCAGCAGGGTCGCCACCTGCCCGGCCTGCGCGCGCAGAGCCTGCGGGTCCGCGGCCGACAGCAGCAGCGGTGGCCCCGTCCTCCACGCATCGGGGGCCGTCGCCCTTGCCGGGACGGTCTCCGCAGCGGGCTCCTCAAGCGCCTCTTCCAGAATGACGTGGGCGTTGGTCCCGCCGATGCCGAACGCGGACACCCCGGCCCGGCGCGGACCGCCGGGCCGGGCCGGTCGCCACTCCTCCTCCCGCGCCGGGAGCCGTACGGTGCCCGCCGACCAGTCCACGCGCGGTGACGGCTCTGCGCAGTGCAGGATGCGCGGCAGCCGTCCGTGGCGCATCGCCAGGACCGTCTTGATGACACCGCCGACGCCGGCCGCGGCCTGGGTGTGCCCGATGTTCGACTTGAGCGCCCCGAGCCACAGCGGCCGGTCGCGGGGCCGTTCCCGCCCGTAGGCGGCCTGCAGCGCCCGGGCCTCGACGGGGTCGCCGAGCGCGGTACCGGTGCCGTGCGCCTCGACCATGTCGATGTCGGCCGGGGACAGCCCGGCGGCGGCCAGGGCCTGACGGATCACTTCCTGCTGGGCCGGGCCGCTCGGCGCGGTCAGGCCGTTGGACGCGCCGTCGGACCCGACGGCCGAGCCCCGGAGCACGGCCAGCACCGGGTGGCCGTTGTGCCGGGCGTCGGACAGCCGCTCCAGCAGGACCACTCCGGCGCCCTCGGCCCAGCCCGTGCCGTCGGACGCTGCCGAGAACGGTTTGCACCGGCCGTCCGGCGCCAGGCCGCGCAACCTGCTGAACGCGACGAACGGCGCCGCCGTGGCCATCACCGTGACGCCACCGGCCACGGCCAGCGAGCACTCTCCGGAGCGCAGCGCCTGGGCCGCCGCATGCATCGCCACCAGCGACGACGAGCAGGCGGTGTCCACGGTCACGGCGGGCCCGCGCAGGTCCAGGGCGTACGCGAGGCGGCCCGAGGCCACGCTGCCCGCCGAGCCCAGGGCGAGATGGGCCTCCAGCTCGTGCGGGCCGCGGTGCAGGAGACGGCCGGCGTAGTCGTCGTGCATCACGCCGACGAAGACACCGGTGCCGCTGCCGCGCAGCGCCGTCGGGTCCAGGCCGGCCCGCTCCAGGACCTCCCAGGTGGTCTCCAGCAGGATCCGCTGCTGCGGGTCGGTGGCGAGTGCCTCCCGCGGGGACATTCCGAAGAAGGCCGCGTCGAAGTCGGCCGCTCCGCGCAGGAAGCCGCCGCGGCGGGTGACGGACGAGCCGAGCCGGTCGGGGTCGGAGTCGAAGAGACCGGGCAGGTCCCAGCCACGGTCGTCGGGGGCGTCGGAGGTCGCGTCGGTCCCGTTCGCGACCAGCTGCCACAGGTCCTCCGGCGAGGCAACGCCGCCCGGATAGCGGCAGGCCATCGCGACGATGGCCACCGGCTCGGCCACGGGCCTTCCCGCCCCGCCGCTGCCCGGACGGCCGTCGGGGGCCGGGCCACCGAGGAGCTCGGCCTGCAGGAAATCCGCCACGGCGGCGGGCGTCGGGTGGTCGAACACCAAGGTGGCGGGCAGCGCCAGGCCGGTGACCGTGCCGAGCCGGTCACGCAGCAGTACGCCCCCCAGTGACGTGAGCCCGAAGGCGGTGAAGGGGCGGCCCGGTTCCAGATCCCGCTCCGGCACGCCGCTCGCGTGCGCCGTCGCGGCGAGGACGAGACGCAGCATGTCGTCGTACCGTCCGGAGGGGGTCAGTGCCGCCAGGCGTCGTCGCCGGGCGGACGCGGTGGTCTCGCGCGCCGGCCCGAGCCGCTCGGCCAGGTGCCGGGCCAGCGCGGGACGGTCGGTCTTGCCGGAGGGGGTACGGGGCACGGAGTCGGTCTCGTACACCTCGTCGGGCACCTTGAAGCCCGACAGCCGCTCCCGGCACCGGGCGCGTACCCGGTCGGTGTCGACGCCGACCTGCGGGTCGGCGACCACGAACGCGACCGGCACCTCGCCCAGCACGTCGTGCGGCCTGCCGACGACGGCCGCATCCGCGACGCCGGGGCAGGCGAGCAACACGTGTTCGACCTCCACCGGGTTGACGTTCTCACCGCCCCGGATGATGAGTTCCTTGACGCGGCCGGTGACGCGCAGACCGCCGTGCGGAAGGCGGCGGCCGAGATCCCCCGTGCGGTACCAGCCGTCCTGGAGTGCCCGTGCGGTGTCGTCCGGACGGTCGTGATATCCGAGCATCAGGTTCGGACCGCGGACGCGGATCTCCCCCTCGTCCCCGTCGGCGACGTCGTCGCCACCGGACGGATCGGTCAGCCGCACCTCGACGCCCGGCACCGGCATTCCGCCGGGGCCGGCGCTCCCGGAGCCGTCGAGCCGGTCGACCGTGATCTTCCCGCATGTCTCGGTGCTGCCGTAGCCGTCGAGCAGCGGTGCACCGAGCAGCTCTTCGACGTCGGCCCGCAGCTCCGGGGGGCACGGCGCGCCCGCGGTGACGCACAGACGGATGCCGGCCGGTGGCCGGGAGGCTTCGCGGACCGCGCTCGTGAGCAGGCGGTAGGTGGCGGGCACGCCGGCGACGATGGTGAACCTCTGCTCGGTGAGGGCCTGCGCGACGCTCGCCCCCCGGTCGAGGAGGTACGCGCTCGCGCCCACGGCCACCACACCCAGCAGGCACAACGAGTGGGCGTAGGCGTGGAACATGGGCAGCGGCCACAGCAGCCGGTCCCGCGGTTCCAGGCCCCACAACGGGACGTAGGCCGCCGCCACGGACCACAGTGCGGTGCGCTGGCTGGAGACCACGCCCTTGCTGCGCCCGGTGGTGCCGGAGGTGTAGAGGATCCAGGCCGCCTCGTCCAGGCCGAGGTCGTCCCGGGGTGCGCATCCCGGGTCCGTCGTGACGAGCCGTTCGACGACGTGCGTGCCCGGGGCCGCTCCGTCCGGCACGGCGTCCCTGCCCGTGCCCGTGCCCGTCACCAGGATCCGCGACCGTAATCGTGGCCGTACGGCCGCCAACCGCGAGACCCGTGGCAGCAGCGTGTCCTCGGTGACCACCGCGACCGCCCCGCTGTCGTCGAGGAAGTAGGCGAGCTCGGCGTCCGCGGCTCCGGGATCGAGCGGAACACCCACTGCCCCGGCCCGCAGCACCGCGAGGAAACTCTCCACCGCCTCCACCCGGTTGCCCAGCAGGAGCGCCACCCGGTCGCCCCTGCATATCCCCAGCCGCACCAGATGGCCCGCCAGACGACAGGTCCGCTCCTCCAGCTCCCGGTACGTGACGCCCCGGCGCGCGTCCTGGAAGGCGGTCTTTCCTCCCGCCCGTGCCGCGTGAGCCTTCAGCACACCCGGCACCGCACGGATCAACTCATCGCGAATCTCCGCCATCCCCACCCCTTCGGTGACGCCACTCCCCACCGCCGCACTACTAGTGGATAACGCCGCTCTTGTCGACGGTGAACTTCCCGCTCGACGCCCCGTTGACCGTGCCGCGTTGCCCACCGGGAGCTCGCGGATCACCTCTACGCCGCATCCTTCGCCGGGCGCGCGGTCCTCGCCACGCGGGTTGGGCTGGACGAGGACCCCGAAAACCCTTCGCGCCTGCCCGCCTCGCCCGGTACGGTCTCGCGCGTGTTCCCACTGCGGGGAGCCCGAAGGGCTCCGCGCGCGACCAGCCCCGGCAGTTCCCACGCTGAGAGTAGGTTTCCTCCATGGCATGTCGTATCAGTGAGCTCGTGCTCGGTTGCCGCGAGCCCGAAGTGCTGGCGCGGTTCTGGTGCGAGGTCCTGGACTTCGTCGTGCTCGATCGCGAAGAGGACGGCACCCTTGAGATCGGGCCGCGCGAAGGGTTCGGCGGCCCGCAGCCGACGATCATCCTCAGCCGCAGGGACGACCCGGAGCAGGGGAAGCCCCGCCTGCACATCGACGTCAACGCCACCGACCGCGATCAGGACGCCGAGCTCGAACGCCTCCTGAAGCTCGGGGCGCGCCCGGCCGACATCGGCCAGACCGGCGAGGAGCCCTGGCACGTTCTCGCCGACCCCGAGGGCAATGAGTTCTGCCTGCTCAAGGCCCGCATCAAGCCGCTCTGACGACTCTGTGTCCTGGGTGCGGCCCCAGGGCGCGTCGCCGGTTCGGGCCCGACGTGAGAGAAGTCGGGATCGGTGTGAGACTGGGTACGGAAGGGGTGATCCCGTGCCGGACCCACCGCATGCGGCCGCCGGCCCCGACACCGCCGTCGACGAGAACCGGTTGGAAGAGCTGATCGTCGAGGCGCAGACAACCCTGCCGTTCGAACTGCCCGGCCTGGCGAGCCGGTGCGCCTCGGCCCTTGGTCTGGGCACCGCGCTGATCTACCTCGTCGACCTGCAACAAGAGCTGCTCGTCCCGCTCGACGAGACGATGGAGCCGCTGCTGGTGGAACGCTCGCTGGCCGGCTGGGCGTACCGCACGGTCACTCCGCGAGTGGCCGACGTCGGCGACGACGTGATCGTCTGGATGCCGCTGGTCGACGGTGCGGAGCGGCTGGGCGTGCTGGCGGTGCGCACCGCCTCGCTCGACGGGGTGCGCATGCGCCGCAGCCGCATGCTGGCCTATCTGTTCGCCATGCTGATCACTTCCAAGCGCGCGTACAGCGACTGGCTCGCCGCCCGCGCCCGCACCTCGACCATGCGGCTGCCCACGGAGATGCTGCGGGCCTTCCTGCCGTCCCACAACATCGGCAGCAGCAGGTGCGTATCGACGGCGGTCCTGGAACCGGCGTACGACGTCGCCGGTGACGCCTTCGACCACTCGGTCGTCAAGGACATACTGCACACCATGATCCTCGACTCCATGGGTCACGATCTGAACTCCGGCCTGACCACGTCGGTCGCCATGGCGGCGGCGCGGAACGCCCGCCGCGGCGGTGGCGACCTGGCCGACGTCGTCGGCTCCGTCGACCAGGCGCTCGCCGAGTGGCTGCCCGACCACTTCTGCACCGGCGTCCTGTGCCGGCTCGACGCGGTCACCGGGGTGCTGCGCTGGGTCAACTGCGGTCACCCGCCGCCGCTGCTGATCCGTGCCGAGCGGGTGCTCGACGGGGTGCTGGACAGTCCCCCGCAGCCGCCGATCGGCCTGGCGGGCCAACTCACCCCGGCGGCCCGCAAGGTCCACGAGACGGCGCTGGAACCGGGCGACTGCGTCCTGCTCTACACCGACGGTGTCGTGGAAGCGCGCGACGCGGACGGGGCGGAGTTCGGCCTCGACCGGTTCACCGACTTCATCATCCGCTCCTCCGCTGCCGGCCAGCGCCCGGCCGAGGTCCTGCGGCTGCTCATCCACGCCATCCTCGACTACCAGCGCAACCAACTGCGGGACGACGCGACCATCCTGCTCTTCGAATGGCGCCCGCAGTACCAGTGACGCGGCAGGGCGCCGAGCCCCACCGAGCGTCCGCCGTCTTGAAGTCGATCAGCCTTTCAGGCTGTAGAAGTGGATCGGTGTGTTCGGCTTGAACCCGATGCGCGGGTACACGGGGGCTCCGGCGGCGGTGGCGTGCAGCGTGGCGCGGGTCAGCCCGGTGGCCCGCGCACCTTCGTACAGCGCCTTGCGCGTGACCGCCTCGCCATAGCCCTTGCGCTGCCACTGCGGGTCCGTGGCGACGAATGCGACGAACAGGCGGCCTTGTGCCTCGATCGTGGCGGCGCAGGCCACCGGTTCGTCTCCCCGCACGGCGAGGTAGGCGTGGATCTCGTTCTTCCAGAGCGCGGATCCGACCAGGCCGTCGCGGCCCTCCTCCAAGGGGAACCCGTAGGCGCGCGATTGGATATCGGCGTAGGCGCGCAACTGCTCGTCGGTGCTCACGCGGGCGAACGTCAGGTCGGGGTGGACCGGCTCGGGGACGGGGAGCACGTCTCCGGCCATGCCCGTACCGGGGAAGGCGTACTGGAGGCCGGCCTGCTCGGCTGTCGTCTCCAGCGCGGAGCGGGCCTCGTTGTCGAGAAGGTCTTCGAAGAGCCACACGAAGCCTGGGTGCTTCTTTGTCCGCATGATGTCCGCGGCCTGGTTCAGACGGTGCCTGAGGAGCTCTGCTCCCGCTCCGGCCTCGGTCAAGGTGATGCAGTTCCAGAACCCGAACCGGCTGTCGGCCCAGCGAACAGTGAGGCCCGGAAGCTCGCGCACGTCCGCGTCTGCGTCGCGGTCGAGCACCATGGTCCGCCAGACCATGGTGAGCTGCTGTAGCGATTCGATGGACTCGGCGGAAACGGTCACGGTGCCTCCATGATGTGGTGTGCCTGGTCGTGGGCGTTCGCCGTACTGGAGCGGGGCACGCCGTAGGAACGGTGTCCGACGCGCCACCAGAGGGCGGCCATGACGAGGGCCACCAGCAAGGCGACGGGCGTGTAGTTGAAGGTCGCGGCGGTGACCGGTCCGGACTGCGGCAGCAGGAACAGCACGGTTGCCCCGGCTGCCCAGAGCACTGCCACCCAGCCGATCGGCCGGCTCCAGCGGCCCAGGTGCCAGGGCCCGGGGGTGAACCGGTCCCGGTGGCGCAGGCGCAGCAGTACCGGGATGGCGTAGGCCGGGGTGAAGCCCACGACGGAGATCGCGGTCACCGCCGAGAACGCCGTGGCGGAATACAGGGACGGCAGGGCAAGCACGAAGGCGACACCGGCCGCGAGCCAGACGGCGTTGGCCGGGATGGCCGTCCGGCGACCGACCTTCCGCCAGCGCGCCGAGCCGGGCAGGGCGCCGTCCCGGGCGAAGGCGTAGATCATGCGGCTGGTGGCGGCGGTTACGGTGTAGCCGCACAGGAACTGCGCAACAATGATCACCAGCAGGAGCGTCTTCGCCGTCGCCACGCCGAGAGCGTCCAGGAAGATCTGCGCCACCGGCACCCCGGTCCGGCTGCCCAGTGTCGTGGCGTAGTCCTGGACGGCGAACAGCAAGGCGCCCAACAGGATTCCGCCGGCGATCCAGGACACCGCCACCGAGCGGACGATCCCGCGCGCCGCGGCCACGGAGGCGCCACTGGTCTCCTCGCTCAGGTGGGCCGAGGTGTCGTAGCCGGCCAGGGCGAAGCACGGCAGCAGCGTGCCCAGCAGGACGACGTACACGGGGCTCGACCAGCCGGTGTTGTTGGTGAACTCGGAGAACACGAAGCCGGCCGGCTGGTGGTGGGAGGGGACGAGGGTCAGGGCGCCGGTGATGACGACGGCCCCGGCCAGGTGCCACCACGCGCTCAGGGAGGTCAGGACGTTCATCAGCCGGGTGCCGAGGAGATTCAAGGCCGCGTGCAGCGCGAGGACGACCGCGTACAGGATCAGCAGGGATCCTGGCGTCGGCACGTGGCCGAACTGGAGGTTCGCCCAGGCGGCGGTGAAGGTCGCGATGCCGTAGCCCTGGGCCGCGATCCCGCCGAGCAGACCGAGAAGGTTGAGCCAGCCGGTGTACCAGCTCCACCGCTCACCGCCGAGCTGGCGGGCCATGTAGTACAGGCCACCGCTGGTGGGGTAGCGGGAGGTGATCTCGGCCAGCGCCGCGGCCAGGCACAGCACCGGCGGCCCCACGGCCAGCCACCCCCACACCACCACTGCGGGTCCACCGCTGTTCAGGCCGTAGCCGAGAAGGAGCAGTGTCCCGGACATGATGGAGATGGCCGACAGGGACGCGGAGAAGGTGCCGAACGCTCCCATGCGCCGGTGCAGTTGCTGGGTGTAGCCGAGCTCTTCGAGTGTGCGTTCGTCGTCGTCCAGCGGCTCGGACCGCTGCCGTCGTGCACGCGCTGATCCAGGCATCGGGATCCTCCGCACAGAGGAGAGCGGAAACGGACAGGGCCAGGGGGAACGGGGACACGGGTGCCGTGACGCGGCTGCCGCGCGGCAGCCGCTGACGACGTGGGGCACCGTAGCAGTGCAGCACACGGTCAAAGAAGCGAATCACCTTGCTCTCCACGCAGTTGGGAGCGTCCACGGGGCGGTGATCGCCGGGTCCGGGCCACCACCCGGGAAAAGACTGGGCAATGAACTACCGGCGAGTATTGTTACCAGGCGGTACTAGTGGTATTAGCAGTCTCCTCGCTTCTTCCTTGAGGGACCTCCGCGGACCTGGTTATACAGAGAGCTCCCCTCTGGAAATGGATGACGTGAGCTCCGTGCCTGAAACAAGCCGATCACCCGTGTCCCTGTCCGCCTTGCTCGCTCGCCGCAGCCGCGAGACGCCGGACGCCCTCGCCTACGTTTACCTGCGCAATGGAGAAGACCCCGCAGAACGGGTGACCTATCGCGAACTGCACCGGCAATCCTTGGTCCGGGCTGCCCACCTCCAGGAGCGGGGAGCACGGGGACGCAGTGCCGTTCTTCTGTATCCGACCGGAATCGAATTCGTGCGCACGTGGCTGGGCTGCGCGGCAGCCGGGGTCATGGGGGCTCCCGTGCAGGTGCCGCGGAACAGCCAGGGACTGCGCAGGCTGCACTCCGTCGCCCGGGACTCGGGCACCGGCCTGGTGCTCACCACCGCAGAGGTCCGCGACCGTCTCCTCGCCGACTTCCCGTCGGCTCCCGAACTGCGCGGCCTTGAGTTCCTGGCCACCGACGAGCTGCCGGAGCTTCCGGATCTGCCGGATCTGCCGGATGCCGGGGGCCGAGCCCCTGAGCCCGGCCTCGATGACGTCGCTCTGCTCCAGTACACGTCGGGTTCCACCGGAACGCCCAAGGGCGTCATGGTGACCCATCGCAATTTCTGGCACAACGCCGCCGAAACCGACGCGCTGTGGCCCTGTGAGGGCGGCACCGCGGTCTCCTGGCTGCCGCTCTTCCACGACATGGGACTTCTCTTCGGTGTCGCGTTGCCGCTGTGGGCCGGAATTCCCTCCTATTTGATGGGCCCGGAGGCATTCATACGCCGCCCGGCCCGCTGGCTGGAGGCCATCTCACGGTTTCGCGGCACGCATGCCGCCGCCCCCAATTTCGCCTACGACCTCTGCGTCCGCGAAGCGCGGCCGGCCGCGGGCACCGACCTCTCTTCTTGGCGGGCCGCCGTCAACGGGGCCGAACCCGTCCGGCTGCACACCGTCCGTACGTTCACCCGCGAGTTCGCGGAGTACGGCCTCGACCCCCGGGCCGTCTCCCCCGGCTACGGCCTGGCCGAACACACGCTGAAGATCTGCGGCAGCCCGCCGGACCGGGAGCCCTCCGCCCTGACGCTTTCGGCACAGGCGCTGGGGGCGGGCCGGGTGACCGTGACCGCGGAGTCCGGAGCCCTGCCCGTGGTCAGCTGCGGCCGCACGGTGGGTGAGACCCGGGTGCGCATCGTGGATCCGCTGACCCTGCAGGCAGTCGGGCCGGACCGGGTCGGCGAGATCTGGGCCTCCGGACCGTGCGTGGCCCGCGGCTACATCGGTCGCGAGCAGGAAAGCACCGAGACGTTCCAGGCCCGCATCAAGGGCGAGGAGGAAGCCGGGGAGTTCCTCCGGACGGGAGACGTCGGTTTCATGCGCGACGGCGAGGTGTACATCACCGGCCGGCTGAAGGATCTGCTCGTCGTCAAGGGACGCAATCACTACCCCCAGGACCTCGAGTACTCGGCGGAGCGCAGTCATCCCGCGCTGCGCCCGGCTTCCGCCGCGGCCTTCTCCGTGGACACGGGGGACAAGGAAGCCCTCGTGGTGGTGATCGAGGCCGACGGCCGTGCGCTGCGCACGGCGGGCAGCGAGGCCCTGGCCACGGCCGTCCGCCGGCGCATCCGGGAGGACCACCGCCTGGATGCCGAGGACGTCGTCGTCATCAGACGGGGCACACTTCCCCGGACCACGAGCGGCAAGGTCCGTCGCAGCACCTGCCGTCAGCAGTACGCCGAGGGGAACCTCGCCCGGGTGGAGGGAGCATGACCATGGCGAGCGCAGGAGGCCGGGCCGCGACGGGCCCGGGTGCGAGGATCATGAGCGTCGGCGCGTACCGCCCGTCACGCGTCGTGCACAACGACGAGCTGTGCGAGCGGCTGGACTCCTCGGACGACTGGATCCGCAGACGCTCCGGCATCGTCAGCCGCCGGTGGGCCGGCGACGAGGAAACCGTGATCGCCATGGCCGCGGCGGCCGCCGGCAAGGCCCTGGCCCATGCGGGCGTCACCCCCGCGGAGGTGGACGTCGTCCTGCTCGCCTCGATGTCCTATCTGCAGCAGAGTCCCGCCGCGGCCCCACAGGTGGCCGCGGCCGTCGGCGCCCGTGCAGCGGCGGCGTTCGACATCCACGCGGCCTGCGCCGGCTTCTGCTACGGGCTTGCCGTGGCCGACGGGCTGGTACGCGCCGGTACCGCCCGCCACGTGCTGGTGGTCGGGGCGGAGCGCATGACCGACATCGTCGATCCCGACGACCGGGGCACGGCCTTCCTGTTCGCCGACGGTGCGGGTGCCGTGCTCGTCGGCCCGTCGGAGACTCCCGGCATCCTTTCGGTGAGCTGGGGATCCGACGGTGATCAGCACGGACTGATCTCCCATCAGGCTCCGTGGACGTCGACCCGGGGGGCAGCCGCCGAGTGGCCCTACATGCGGATGTCCGGTTCCGAGGTCTTCCGCTGGGCGATCAAAGAGGTCCCGCGCACGGCACGCCGAGCGCTCTGGGCCGCGGGTGTACGGCCGGAAGACCTGTCGGCGTTCATCCCGCACCAGGCCAACGCACGGATCACCGAGGCGGTGGTGAAGGCGTTGGGGCTTCCGGCGGACGTGGTCGTCGCGGATGACATCGAGACGGCGGGCAACACCTCCGCCGCCTCCGTCCCCCTCGCCATGGAGGCGCTGTCGGCACAGGGGAGGCTGATGCCGGGTGGTCTGGCCCTGCTCGCCGGCTTCGGCGCCGGACTGACACATGCCGCCCTCGTGGTCACCCTGCCGTGACGCCTCGCGTACTGTGGTCCGCCCACGGCACTGACGTCGGCAGCACACAGTCATTGATCACTTTGGTATCGCTCATACACCAACCTGTGAATCACCTGTCACAAACAGGCAGCAAGATGACACCCTGTGATCGATCCCCAGCAGCACCAGGCTCCGCAGCAGCCGTATGCTCCGCAGCACCCGTACCAGCACCCGTATCAGCAGCCTCACCAACAGGCGCAGCCGTATCAGCAAGGGCACCCGTACCAGCAGACGCAGGCATACCAGCATCCGTCCTCGCAGCCGCCTGCGTACTACCAGCGCCCCCCTCAGCCTCCCGCCGTTCCCCGGGAGGTCGGCGATCTGCGCCGCATCACCTTCGCCGGGATCGACGGGGCGATCACGTTCTTCGGCGGTTTCGGCCTCGCCGTGCGACTGTCGGAGGGCAAGGGCACGGGTGCCTACTGGACCTACGCCGTCATCTGCTTCTTCGCCATTTCCTTCGTCCACCATGTGCTCGGGGCCGTGCTGTTCCGTACCACGGTGGGCAAGTTCCTGCTCATGACGCGCGTGGTGCGCGCGGACGACGCGGGACGTCCGCGCTTCTGGCAGGCCGTGCGCCGCTGGCTCCTCGGTCTGACCTGGCTCCCGATGCAACCGATATGGTCGATCTTCGGAGACGACGGCGAGCCGTACGAGGATGGTTGCGGGCTGCGGTACGTGTGCAGCAAGGACCTGCGCCGCTAGTCAGTGGTGGAGTTCGGCCGCGCCGACGGCGGAGTCGGGCCCTAAGCCGTCGGCATGGCGGACTCCCGGGTCGCATAGATGTCCCGGAGCCGGGCGGACAAGGCTTCATACGCGGCGTTGGCCCGCGCGCCCAGGGCACCGGAGTCGACCGGCTCGTCGAGCAGGACGCCCGCCGCGGCCAACGTCAGGGCCTTCTCCGCGGCGTCGGCCAGCGCCCGGACGTCGTCGGCCAGGATGAAGCCGATCTGTGACCGCAAGGCGTCCAGAGCGGCGTCCGCCGCGTCGGACGCGTCCTGCATCGGCTGCCGGTGGGACTCCGGCGGCGCGGCGGGGTCCTCCCGCAGACGCGACCGGTAGTGCCGCCGGGCGGAACCGAAGGCGTGGAGCGACGTCATGGCGTTCCGCAGCAGGGTGTTCACCTCGACGAGCTGGGCCAGCTCGAACGTCTCACGGCGTTCCGCGGCCACCTTGTACCGCTCGGCCGCCCTGGCATGCGCTTCCCGCCTGGTCTGGGAGCGGTTGTTGAGGAAACCCATCGTCAGAACCGTGGCCTGGCCGATCAGGATCGACGCGACCGTCGTGAACCATCCCCAGCCCCCCGAAACCATGCCGGCAGTCTAGATATCCGGCGTGGGTCGGGAAAAGCACCGACCGCGCCCCTCCGGGGCATCACGGCCCGGAGGAGCGCCTGCCACGGCCCGCCGCGCGCCTCGGCCGCGCCACTGCCCCCGCCGGTCCGGCGGCATGCGCGGCGCCGGCCGGCCAGGGTCCGTCTTCAAAGATTGTTGAACAGACTCGATCGGTGGAGGGCCACACCCCGAGTTTGCTGGCCTTCCTGATGGTTGCCGGGTGTGATCAGATAGTCCGATCGGCCGCGCTCGCACGACCGTGAAAGTGCTCGATCCCGTACCAGGGCGGCGGTCCGCCGAGCTGCCAGTCAAAGTCGCCGTGGGAAGGGTCGAGCGAGCGGCGCGCGGCATTGACGAAGTTCATCTGTGCTTCCACAAGTCCGCTGTGCACCTTCTTGAGCTCTTCCAGACTCTTGGGTCGCCCGTCGAGAATGAGGGTGAACCGCTCGATGAGTTCGGCGATGCGTGCGGCGGCCGACCCTACGTCCCTGTCTGCGAGGAGGCTGACTGACACCAGGGCCCCGTTGAACTGTTCCCAGCGGGGGTTGGGTGTGCGGTCGTCCAAATATGCTTGCCGTAGTTCGATCTCGACTGCTGTGAACTCTCGCAGAAAAGTCTCGTACGCGACTGTTTTCTTGTCGCGTATCCACTGGCGGTCCTGGTTGCGTCGGCCGACGGCGGCCCCCATGTAGACGCCCAGGACGGTAGTACCGGCACCGATGGCGGTGGGTACGAGGGCTTCCCAGAAGGGTGCCATGTTTCTCCCTGCTCAGCGATACGGGTGAGGGGTTACGTCGACGCACCCGAACATGATCCCGCACTTCAGCGATCTTTGAAGACGGACCCTAGTACTTCAAGTACAGCAGCCACCTGTGGGGATTCGGCCCGTGCGGAGGCGTTGCGGCTGCTTCGCACTTCCACTGCTGGCCGGAGGCTCTTCCATCTGCAGCGCACCGGTCGGGAGTTTTGTAGAGACCGGCGAAATACCAGCCTTGCCTGGCGCTCGGATGGGTGTCTGAAAGAGGTTCTGCAGCAGCTGAACCTGCCGTGGCGATGCCGGCTCCGGACAACAGTGTGGCGGCTATTCCCGCAGCCAGAAGATGGTGCTTGATTCGTGACACCTTCATCCCTCAATCGATCGGTTCAGGGCATGACGCCCCTGCGTAGCGGTTCGGTCGGAACCGGATTTCAACGGCCCTTCAGGCCGCCTCCTGAATTCCATGGTGAAGGGAGACGATGACCTTCACAAGGATTCATTGATGCGGGTGAGCAAGCGATTGATACCGTTACCTGCATCGTCGACGAAGCAGCTGTCACGGGGTGTTCCACCAGCTCTTGTCGCTGGTGGGGTGGCGCACCTCGCCCGCGGTGCGCAGGTGCGATCGGAGCGCACCCAGAAGTGAGGTCAGGGCCTGGGAGGCAGGGCGGGAGGCCGGCCAGGCGAACAGCGCCGTGCACGGGGGCAGGTCGGTGACTGCGATGAATCGGACGCCGGGGCGGGGCATGAGGTCCCGGCCGCTTTCGGAGATGAAACGGATGCCGTGCCCCAGGCCGACGAGGGAGATGCAGGCTTCCAAGGTGGCGCCGGTCTGTTCTGTGTAGCGCACCGGAGTACCGTCGGGGCGTGGGTCGACGGCCCAGAAGTCGCGCCATTCCGTGCTCGCTTGAGGCGGGAAGCCGACGACGGGAAGGCCGGCCAGCTCCGCGAGGGTCACTGCCTCGCGGTCCGCCAGCGGATGGTTGTCGGGCAGGCAGACCAAGCGTGGTTCGGTCCCCAGCGGAAGCGTCCGGATGCCTTCGGGCATGGGTCCGTAGCAGATGACTGCGTCGGCATCGCCGTTCAGCAGTGCGCTCACCTGATCGACGGGTCCCACGGCGCGTAACTCGACCTCGGGGCACGAATGTTCTCTACGCAACCGGTCGAGAAGTATCCGCAGGGCGGGGAGGCCGGAGACGTAGGAACCGAGCACCACCCGGTCCTGACCCGGGCGCGCCTGCGCCTTCACGGCACCATGCAGGCCGTCGACGGCGTCCACGACGGCCCGCACGTGTGGCAGCAGAGCCTCCCCGGCCGGTGTGAGCTCCACCCGGCGCGTGGACCGCTTCAAGAGGGCCACTCCCAGGCGCTCCTCAAGGGTGCGGATCTGCCGGCTGAAGGCGGGCTGACTGATGAACAGCCTCTTGGCCGCACGTCCGAAGTGAAGTTCCTCCGCCAGCACCAGGAGCAGTCGCAACTGATGGGTGCTCGGATCCGCGGTCATGGGCCCTCCCCCTGGGGGCGGTCGGACGCCGGCCCCCGACTCAAGCAGATGATCAGGTATGCGGAGCGCACGGCCCGGTAGGCTCGCCCGCTATGGATCAGCAGCACGTGTACCCGGCACCACCAGCCACCGCACCGCCCACGGACGTCCCCGCAGCGACGGACGGAAGGGCCGGCCTGCGCCGGCCCCGGCGTCGCATACCCAAGCCGCAGCTCAGCAGGGTCTTCGACGACAAGGGTCTGCTGGTCGGCCTCCTGCTGCTCCCCTTGCTGGCGGTCGTAGCGTTCTTCGCCCAGTTCCTGGAGCTGCTCTACTACCTCTGCCTGCTGGTCTACGGGATCGTCATGAGCCCTTACTGGTGCATCCGCGCGCTGTGGCGGGCCTTCGGGCCGGCCGTGACGCCGGAGGAGCTGGGCCGCCGGGCGGAAGCACGAGAGACGGTGAAGACGACCGCCGGCTGCCTGGCCTGGATTGCGGGCCTTGTCATCGTGGTGCTCGGCGCGATGGTGGCGATCGGGCTGAACATGGACAGGTAAGACCCCGGAACGGATTCCTCCCGGTGTCAGTGCACGTTTCTCATCTCCCTTCGGGGATCTTTGTGAGTGGCTAGCCTGGGGGTGTGTCCGGGGTCGTCGGGCGAGCGTGTCAGCGGTTCTGTCCGGTGTGCGGATCGCTGCTGGAGGCGGGGCCGCGCCGGGGGGCGGTGTACTGCTCGGCGGCTTGTCGGGCCAGGCACGCCGCTGTCCGCCGCCTGATCCGCATGGCCGAGCACTACACCCACATCGCCAACACCGACCCCCGGCTCAACGACGCCCTCAACGCCGTCTGGGTCACCGGTCCGGGTTCCGCAGAACCCGGCTTCGTCCTCTCCGGCGGCGAACCGATGTCCCGAGAACGGGCCATGGCTCTGTCCATCGACCCCACCCGCCGCTCGACGCCAGCCGAGGGCGGCTTCTGCACCTTCCAGCCCGTCGTCAGCGGCGACTCCCGCCCCTGAAACCTGGACTGTCACAACTGCGACAAGCTTGCACTTTCCGGCGCCGACCTCGTCTACTGGCACCGCAAACGCGAGCAGTGGCGCATGCTCGCCGAACGAGCCCCCGACGACGCCACCCGCGACTACCTGCACGATGTCTTCGAACCCACCGCTCGCGCGATCGCCGGCCTGGAGAAAGCGCTCGCCGCCGTCGGCCTCCTCGACGAGGCCCTGGCCCTCGATCTGCGTCGGCCGCAGGACTACTTCGGCCGCATCTGGGCCACCGCCTTCCGGGCCCAGGAACTTGCCCGCCACGAGATCAGCGAAGACGTCGCATGAGGCCCGAGAACACTGCAGCCGCTATTGCCGCCCGTCGTCAGCAGTCCGAACAGAACGTCGCGGCGGTCGAGAAGGCCATCGGCCATCTCCGGCGAGAACGCAGCCGGCTGACCGTCCGCGCGATCGCTGAGCGGGCGGGTGTCTCGACCACGTTCCTCTACGAGAACACCGACGCCCGGGCCCTGGTGAAGAACGCGGTCGCCGACTGCCGCGGCCGCCACGACCGCCAGGGCCAGAGAACCTCGACATCACCATCAAGACGGTGCGGCGGCCGCGGACGCCAAGGGCTTCGTCGTTCTCCCGCGACGCTGGGTGGTCGAGCGCTCATGGTCGTGGATCATGCGAGCCCGTCGGCACTGCCGCGACCACGAACGCCTCCCGCAGCTGCCGGAGTCGCTGATCACCTGGGCCGCCATCACGTTGATGACGCGACGGCTCACCCGCCGCAAGGCATGTCCCGCCGAACGCCGCGACCTCGCCCACGGCTATGTGATGCCACAAGCCGCGTGATTAGCCCCCCGGCACCACCGACGCCTGGCCCGCAGGCCCGCCAGCACTGTAAAGCGTGCTTGACACCCGCCGAGGGGTGACAAGTAAGCTTTACATGTGCGAAACAGCGTCAGGGAACTGCGGTCATCACGAGGGCTCTCCCAGGGTCAGCTAGGCACGGCCCTCGGGGTCTCACGGCAAACGATCAACGCCATCGAAACCGAGCGGTACACGCCTTCCCTGCCGCTCGCCATGTCTATGGCCAAGTTCTTCAAGGTCAGCGTTGAGGAGATGTTTCATGTCGATGAGAGCCCAGCAGATGACCAGTAACACAGCCGGGTGGTCCGTCCCCGGCTTCTTCCTCGCCGTCGGATTAGGCTGCCTCGTAGCCGCGACTTTCGGCGGCCGCCTCGCTATCGGCCTGGTGACGTTCGGGATCCTGGCGGCCTGCAGCCTTGCCTTGGTGCTGCTGGGACGCCGGAGCGAGACCTATCAGGGCCTCACCGAGAAGGTTCCCGACGAGCGCTTCGCCCGGATCGGAGGGCGAGCCTGGGCCGGCACGGGCGTGGTGCTTACCGTAGGGAATCTCTGCGCCTTCATCGGTGAACTGGCATCCGGACGAAGCGGCGATCCTTACTTCTGGTTCGTGGCCACCGCCGCCATCGCCTACATCGCGTTCGTCGCCTTCTGGTCTCGGAACACCTGAGAAGCCATCGCCTCCAACGGCTCGCCACCGTATGCCCGACCAGGCAACGCGATCAACCTGCAACGACCGCTCCCCGAACGGCCAGTGGCGACAACCCGGCAATCTTCAGCCCTGCCATCGCCACTTACCGTGCCATTTACTTGTTCCTGGCTCAGCCACAGAGTCGCTTCTGGCGTGTGCGCATCACCAACAGCCTCTCACTGAGCGTTTGCGCCTGTTTCAGGGCAATGTGCGGTGGTTTTCCGGTCTCGATGTTCGGATGCCCGAGGGGATGGCGGGCCGTTGAGCCTGTGCTGTGGCAGGAGAGGGCTGTTTCGTTCCGGCATCTCCTGTGTCATCCCAAGGCGCCCCGGTCGGCGGTTGTTCGCCTGCTGGCCAGGTCGTCCACTGCGCAGTACATCGGGAACATGACTGTGCACCGTGGCTACCCCGGCGATCTGTCTGATGCCCGCTGGGCACTGATCGAGCCGGTGCTGACCGCCTGGCGGGCCGAGCGCCGCGGCCGCGGCCTGGACGTCGGCCGCCCACCCGAGCACGACCTGCGCTCCCTGATGAACGCCGTGCTCTACGTGGACCGCACCGGCATCCCCTGGCGCTACCTGCCGCACGACTTCCCGCACTGGCGGACCACCTACGGCTACTTCGCCGCCTGGCAGGAAGACGGCGTGTTCGAGCACCTCAGCAAGTTTCTGCGGCGTCTGGTCCGCGAGCGCGAGGGCCGCAGCACCGAACCGTCCGCCTGCGTCCTGGACTCCCAGACGGTCAAGAGACCTCCGCCAACGTGTACCTCGCAAGCCAGGGCACCGACGCCGGGAAACGGATTATCGGCCGCAAACGCCACCTGGGCACGGACACGGGCCTGCTGCTGACCGTCATGGTCACCGCCGCAAGTGTCTCCGACACCGCCGCCATCGACCACGGCGCCCGCCTGGGCATCGACGTCCACCCCGTCCAGCGACCCCGGGCACCCGCGGGTTCAAAGTCGCCAAGGCGCTGGACCATCGAGCACACCTTCGGCTGGTTCATGCACCACCGCCGCCTCGCCCGCGACTACGCAACCCACCCACACTGAGCCTCCGCCAACTTGAAGTCGCTGGTCAAAGGGGCTGGTGTGACCGGTTCTCGGAGTACTCGCGCTGGTCGTGGGCGGTTGTCTGAGGCGTAGATCATCCGTCAGCGGTCGGATTGCCAGTTGCTGAGGTATGTGTTGCCATCCCAACCAGGCACAGGGAAACGTGCTGGGGCGGCGAGGTACGGGGCCGCGTCATGCCGGCCCTCGCGGGAGGGCGGGTCCGCTCCTGGGATCATGAGCGCATGTCCGAGGAGTCGAACCTGATGTCAAGCCTGTGGCCGCTCGTGCCGTCCGGGGCCACCGACTGGCTGCTGGAGCTGTGCGGCGACGGCATCACCGGGTTCATGCCTCCGGCGCTGCCTGACGCGGTGTGGGTGCTCAACGCCATGTACGAGCACGAGCAGGGGCCGGCCGATGTGTCGTACCACGAGTACCACCAGGCACGTCTGGCAGACGGGAGCATCCCACCCCACATCGTCGCGGGCATGGACCTCGATGCCGTGAGCGTCGCCACGGGAGGAGGGCTGGGCCGCGCCCAGCACCCGGGCCCCGGCTGGCGACGGCTGCGCTGGGCCGAGCTCGCCCGGCGGACCGGCGACCCGGCCGTGCCCGACGGACTGATGCCCTCCTACCGCTGCTTTCCCTCGGCCAAGAAGGAAGGCAGCTGGCCGCTCGGCGTGATCCCGCCGACCGAGGGAAGCCTGGACCGTGAGACCTGGAACCGGCTGATCGCCATCCTCACCCAGTACAGTCCCGCGGGCCCGGACACCCGCTGCCTGGCCTACTACAACCCGCTCGTGCTCGGAGCCAACGACTTCGACAACCTCCACGTGCGTGCGGGCCGACTAGGCGACGCCGAGATCCTCTACGACCGGTCCGAGGCTGACTTCAGCCCGTCCAACCTCTGGGCGGATGACCGCTCATGGGTCCTGTGCACCGACTACGACCTGTGGGCCACCAAGGTGGCCGGGCCTCCAGCCCTCATCACCGCGCTGCTGAACGACTTTGAGATCGAGGCGGTGCGGCTTCCCTGGGCGCACTGACGACGAACTGCTCGGGACCCTTCCTCAAGCCCTGAAGCGCGAGCGCGTCCGTATATACGCCGGTACCGGTTCCTGCTCGCTGGGGCCGCGCGGCCTTCTACGATCCTGTGCATGCTGGATCCCGAGCTGCTGGAACGGATCACCGCGCGGCGTGCGGAACTGGACGAATTCGAAGAACAGCTGGCCAGGCAGTTGGCGGAGGTACGGGCCGAGCGGGACGAGCTCGCCGTCGCCGAACGCGTCCTCGAGCGGATGAGCGAACAGATCGCTGACGAGCGCGCCTCAGCCGCGCCGGTGCCTGGTCAGGTGGCGGCCAAGCCGTGATGCTGATCCCGCACCGCACGCCGGACGTGGAGGAGACCGCACTGCCGCCGGATTACCAGCGCATCCTCGCCGTCGTGCGGCAGGCGGCCGGGCCGGTCATGGCCCGGCAGGTCGGCGAAGTGCTGGGAGTGGATGTCAGCGTGCGGGGCAAGCTGGAGCCGCTGCGCGGGAAGCTGGTCAGACTGACCGACCGCGGCTGGCTGCGGAAACTTCCCGACGGCCGCTTCACCACCCGCCTGTGACCAGGGGCACTGCCACCCGGAGCGGTGCGGCACGAGCGTAACCGGGGTGCCCCCGGAGGCCGTTGGCGCGGTGTGACGAGAACCAAAGAGCACGCCGAGGACCCCTGCCCACCTGTCTACCAGTGCCGTCTGCCGCTGTCCACGCGCACCGTCAACCACCTCGCCGATCTGCTGCGACGCCATCTGAAGGCCATACGGTCCAGGTGGCGGATCCTGCCGCCCGGGAAGATCGCGGTGATCGTCCTGGCCGTGCTCCGTCACGACCAGCGCCTGGCCGACATGGCCGGCGGCAACAACGTGTCCGAGTCCACCGTCCGCCGCTGGCGCGACGAGCTGATCGCCCTGCTCACCGCGCAGGCACCGCGCCTGGACCGCGCCCTGAAGAAGGTCGCCAAACAGGGCGGAGAGGTGGTCCTGATCGACGGGACCCTCATCCGCACCCAACGCCGCACCGGAAGGGCTGACCGGCGGAACTACTCCGGCAAACATCACCATCACGGCCTGCACTTCCTCGCCCTGACCGACGAGAGGGGCCGGTTGATCTGGATATCCGCCGCCCGTCCCGGCCGCATCCACGACATCACCGCCGCCCGCCACGACCACGTCCTGGCCCACCTGCGCGCCGCCGGTCTCGGGGCGCTGGCGGACCTCGGCTTCCGCGGCCTGGACAACGACGTACGCGACCCCGTGATCGTCACCGGCTTCCACGCCAGCCGCACCCACAAGCTCACGCCCGGCCAAAAGACCGCCAACCGCGTCCTCGCCGTCGGACGGGCACCGGTCGAGCACGGCTTCGCCCACCTCAAGAACTGGCGGACACTCACCAAACTCCGCACCGATCCCGCCCGCGCCACCCCGCTCCTGCCCGCCCTGCTCGTCCTAACGAACCTTCGAAGTCAACCGCTGACGGTGGGCGGGCTCCTGGCTCGGTGCATCCGCGCATTGCGGCAGGCATCTGTCAAGAATCTAGCCACATCACTCAGATGGATGGGTTATGCGAAAAGCGACTCTGGGTCGTTAATGTCCCTGCTGTCCTGGATGTGCACGTCCATGGCTCCCCTACAGAGGGAAGGAGACCTCGTCATGCGTACACCGAGGCATATGAGCAGGATCGCGGCGACCGCCGGAGCAGCAGTGCTGATGCTGGTGGCCGGCATGGCCACCCCGTCGCAGGCCGCCGAAGGCACCTTCTTCTATACACGCGCCGATACCGGAGCGGAGACCTTCGTCGGCTCCACGCCCACCGGCCCGTGCATTGCCATCCCCGGCGGGGCACGTCTGGCGCACAATGACACCGACACCGACGCCCGGCTGTACACCAACAGCAGCTGCACCTCGTCCAGCAGGTTCCTCGGCTCCCGCCAGCAGGACGAGTACGCCGCGCCGTACCCGACGTACGTGAAGTTCGGATAGCGGCAGCACGAGCAACGCCCATTGCTGCGGCCCCGTGACCGGCAGAAGTCCGTCGAGATCGGGGCCGCAGCCCTCCCCGCCTGGGATGCCGCCCGGCAGGGCGGTGCAGCCAGCTTTGTCGGACGCGTTCACCAATCGATCCAAAATGCCGTGCGTAGTCCTCTCTGACAGATGCTGCTGCAAGCAGGTTCCATGCGTTCCTGGTGCACGTTCGGAAAACGGATGACGCATTATGATCACGGCCGCTGTCATGGCGGACGATCTACTCCTCAGACAGCCGCCCACCACCAGCGTGAGCACCACGGCAAACGGTCACACCAGCCCTTTGACCTGCGACTTCAAGTTGGCGGAGGCTCACTGATCCGAAGCCATGATCCACCTTGCGATGATCGACCTCATGACCCGTCGCCTCACCGACGAAACCACACCGAACTGGCCCGGAACCTAAGCCCGGGACCAAACACGAATCAGCGGACCAAACGCTCAGCCAGAGGGCCGGCCTACAGGTCGAGCTGGTACTCGTGGGCCGTGTGCGTCGGCAGGTAGCCGAGCTCATCGTTGACGCGCCGCATGTGCGGGTTGTTGTCGGCGGTGTCGGTCAGCAGGCCGTCGAGGTGGGGGTGGCGCGCGCGGGCCTGGACGATCGAGGCGGCCTTCATCCAGAGGGCGAGGCCGCGGCCGCGGTGCTCGGGCAGCACCGCCGTGCCGTAGTGCTGGGCATCGCCCGTCCCGCTGCCGGGGACGACGAGTTCGGTGAAGCCGGCGATGGAGCCGTCCGACCGGTCGACGGCCGCCACGGCGTGGAGGACGTCCCCGCGCGCGGCGACGGCCGAGGCCGCTGCCCGTACGCGGTCGAGGTCCCAGACGACCGTGCCGTAGTCGACGGCGCCCATCGGCATGTCGTCCATCGCGCGCCGCGATGCCACGAAGGTGTCGGCGAGCTCGTCGGGCACCGTCCCCTCCCACGCGGCCAGTCGGTAACCGGCGTGCGGCGTTTCAGCCGCGGCGGTGAGGGCGGGGTGATCCGCCGCGGCCAGGGACAGCCGGGCGTAGGTCAGGGCCAGTGCCGCGCGGAAGCCCGTCGCGATGAGGAAGGCGGCGCCGGGGGAACCACTCTCGGCCTGGGCGATGACGCTGCACCGGCCGTCCTGGCGGGCGGCGGCGACGGCCGCATCGAGCAGGAGGGAGCCCGCCCGCCGACGCCGTTCGGCCGGGTGGACCTGGATGTCCATTTCGGCGAGGTGGCGCTGGCCGTCCTTGGTGAACAGGCGCAGGAAGGCGTGCCCGACAGGGGTGCCGTCAGGGCCGGAGGCCAGCCAGGCCAGTCGACGACCGGCGGACGACTCTTCGGGGGCGGTCAGGGCGGTGAGGCGTATGGACAAGTTGTCTCCGTCAGGGGAAGGATCGCGAGGGCCGGAAAGGCCACCCGGCGGCGTCGGGATGCCCGCCGTGCTCCGGCGTCAGGACGGGTTGATCGCCTGCATGACGGCGTGCCAGGAGGTGGCGTCGAAGATCAGGCGAATGGTGTCGATCCGGCCGTTGGTGAGGTGGAAGTGTTCGGCGGTGCGCTGGCTTCCGATGGCCGGGAGCGAGGTGTGGACGTCGTAGACGAGGGTGGCTTCGCTCTCGCCGTACAGTTCGCTGATCAGGTCGACGCCGGTCACGACGGCCAGGAACGCGTCCAGGTCGCCGAGGTGATCGTGGGGGCTGTCGGAGGTCTGCAGGGGGCTTTGGAAGTGGAAGGGCTCGGCGAGAGTCCGGGCGGCGGCGGGGATGTCACCGCTGAACCGGGCCTGGTGGTAGGCACGGACGGTGGCGCGCGTCGGTGATGGTCGTGGCTGTGGTCATGCGGAGGTCGCCCCTTCGGTGGCAGCGAGGTGGGCGGCGATGCTCTGCTGGTTCTGCACCAGGCGGAGGCACAGGTGGCGGAGCTGGTGGAGCTCGGCATCGGTGAAGCCGTGGAACAGCGCCGCCATCGCCCGCTGCGCCGGAATCCGGAATTCGTCCAGCCACGCCAGTCCGGCGGGTGTGATGCGGGCGAGGACGGACCGGCGGTCGCTGGGGTCGGGATCGCGCCGGACCAGCCCTTCGCGTTCGAGTGTGTCGACCAGGCCGGTGGCGTTGCGGGCAGACATGCCCGCGGAGCGGGCGAGATCGCCCGGATTCGCACCGGCCTCGCCGACGGTGCGCAGCCGGATCAGGACGTCGAGGGCTCCCGCGCTGAGGCCGCGGCCTTCCGAGCCCTGAGCGCGCAGGCGCTCGACGGACTTGTGCGCGGCGCGCGCGGCGGCCGCCGCCTCCAGGCGGAGCGTGTCGCCCTCAGCCGCGAACTCGGCCATTGATGCGCGGACTTGGGGGTCATAGATCAGCCCGTCCGTGTCGCGGGCGAGCCCCTCGGAATTAGTTACGTACTTCATAATGAAGTATTACTTGATCTTGTTGAACGCCGTCAAGGTGATGGAGGCGTCCGCGGAGGCACCCGCGGCGGACCCATCGACCATCACGGACACCCCTCCCCCGGCCGGAACTCAGACGGAACGGCCCTTGGGCAGGCTCAAGGGCCCCAGGGCCTTCGCCGGCGGGCCGCCGATGGGCAGGCCCTGCCCGGTGGCCGACTTCGCCGTCTCGCCCACGAGCTCGCCCGCCGACCCCGCCGTGGTGCCCGTGACCCGCTGAACGGCGGAGACCGTCTCCTTCACCGCGGTGCCGCCGGTCCGGCCGGCCGTGGGCACCGACTTCTTGACCGCCTTGCTCCCGGTGTCGCCGGCCAGTCCTGTCGTCTTCCGAGCAGCCCTGTCCACCGCCGTGCTCAGGCCGGCGGGGTCGCCGACGCTCACGCCACTCAAGTCGGGGGCCTGCGGCAGGTCCGCCGCATGAGCGGTGGAACTCATTCCCATGGTGCTCGCGCTCAGGGCTGCCGCGGCGATGGCTGCCGCCGCGAGGGCTCGTCGCATCGGGACTCCTTCGGACGTCAGGGAGATGGACCGTCACGACGAGAACGAGCCGGGGACGCCTCCGGACACGTAGGCACCACCCCGCACGGTCCGCGCTGTGCGGCGGCCGAGCGCCGCGAACGCCCCGCCGCATCGAGTGGGGCCGCCGCGCGGCTGCAGCCCGCGATCGCTGTCACCCGGGTGGCCCACCTGGGTAGTCCCCGCTTCGGCCGCGTGGTCGCGTGGAGGAAGGCCAGCCTGCAACACGGAGGGCCGGTGCCGGCGGAGAGACGTGCCGACATTCCGTGCGTAACGTCGACAGGAGTCGTCATGTCCTTGCACCGGAGCCACCTCGCGGCGCTGAGCTGCGCCATAACTGTCATGGGCTTCGCCCTGTCCTGGACCGGCGCGGCGACGGGGGTCACTCCGAGCGTGCTGCCCGCTCCGCAGGTGAAGGTCAGCAAGGCGGAGGCGGATCTGTGTCCGACGCCGGCCGTCGCCAGAGCACTCGCCGACCAAGGGGTGATGCTCGGCGCCAGGAGCCCGGCGGTGATGGCCTACGTGGACGGGCGTCAGTGCGTGCGGCTGCCGATGACGCAGGGCGGGTTCGCGCTGGATCTCAGCGCGGGATCGGTACCGGCCGAGGGTGGCATCACCTTCAAGAAGTCCACGGGCCGGACTCTGACCTTCACGGACGTGGTGTTCGACTTCGGCACCCGCAGGGCCGACGGAACGGCCACCATCGAGGGCGCCGGGGCCGGCAGGGCGCGGCAGCAGTCGGTCACGCTGTTCACCCTGGAATTCCAGCTGGACAAAACCAGGGTCGACCTCACCAGGGGCACGGCGGAGGGCGCCGCGGCCCTGGGCATCGGCCAGGGCGGGGACAGCGCGCTCAAGGACGCGTTCGGCACCAGCCCGCTGCCTGCCCAGGGCACGGTGTTCGACGCCAGCGCCGGCGGTGACGTGACCCAGGCGGCGCAGGCGCTCTCCCGCGCCCTGCTGCCGTGACCGGCACGGTCGGTGGCGCTCCGGCCCGGGTGACCGGAAGCACACCCGGCGAACGCGTCGCGGACGCCATCCGGGTGGAGATTCCGCCACGCTACTGCCCCCTGCCCTACGCCGAGCACCCGGACGCCGGCCTGCTGAACGCCCGGGCGGCGGACTGGCTGAACGGCTACGGCCTGTGCCGGGAGGGAGCCCACCGCGTGCGGATGACCGGCAACGACTGCGGGGGTTTCTACGGGCGGATCATGCCCCGGGCGCCGGCCGGCCGGCTCCAGATCGCCGTGGACTGGTGCGTGCTGATGTTCGCCTTCGACGACCTGCACTGCGACGAGGGGCCCGCCAGCCTGCGGACGAGCGACTTCTCCGGCCTCGCCACGCGCCTGCTGCGCGTGCTCGAAGCGCCGGGAACGCAACCGGGCGCAGTCGTGGAGCCGTTCCTCGCGGCGACGGCGGACCTGGCGGCGCGCTGCCGCGCCGCAGGTACACCCGTGCAGACCCGGCGCATGGTGGAGGGGCACCGCGCCTGGTTCCTCGGCGTGCTGTGGGAGTTCGGCTGCCGCCTGCGAGGCCGTACGCCGTCGCTCGACGACTACGCCCGCATGCGGCAGCACTCCGCGGCCGGCGCGGCGACCTTCAGCTGGACGGAGATCGTCGACGGCGAGGAGATTCCGGAACGGGAACTGGTGTCGCCGGCGGTACGGGCGTTGCGGGAGCTGGCCTTCACCACGGCGGCTTTCGACGACGACCTGTTCTCCTACGGCAAGGAGCAGTGGCTGGCCGCGCACAGCGGGCACGGCAACGGGTGCCGACTGAATCTGGTGGACGTCCTGGTGGAGGAGCGGTCCCTGTCCCTGGCGGAGGCGATGGAGGAAGCGGTGGCGCTGAACAACCGCCTCACGGCCCGGTTCGTGCAGCTGCGCGACCGGGTGTTGCCGGGGGCGAGCCGGCCGGTGCGCCGCCACCTGGGTCATCTGTCGACGCTCATCAGGGGCAACCTGGAGTGGGGCCTGCACGCCGGCCGCTACACCGACCCCGACGGCCGCCATCCGGCCGCTGTGGTCACCACGGGCTCCTTCACCGAGGCGGTCCCGCCGGCAGGGCCGCCGGGGATTCCCTCCTTGTCGTGGTGGTGGGACCGGCTGTAGGACCGGGAGAGGCCGGTTGGCGGGCCGGCTTCAGCGGCGGCGAGGGGTGAGGGTGAGACCGACGGGGCTGCGGGGTGGCAGGGCCACGGCCAGGCGCGGGCGAGGACTGCCGGATACGTGCACGTCGTAGCGGCTCAGCACGGCGGCGAGAACGAGCACCGACTCCATGACGAAGAACGCCTGCCCCACGCACTGGTGGGCACCGTCCCCGAAGGGCAGGTAGGCCAGGGAGTGCCGCTCGCGTACGGCCTTCTTCCCGAACCGGCCGGGATCGAAGCGCAGAGGTTCGGGCCAGAACTCGGCCAGCCGGTGGGTGAGGTAAGGAGAGATGACCAGTGTGGTGCCGGCCGGCACGGGCACCCGGCCGACCATGTCGTCCTGCCGGGCGACCCGGGGAACGGCCCAGGCCATCGAGTACAGCCGCATCACCTCGGCCATCACCTGCCCCGTGAAGACCAGCTGCCGTACGTGCTCGGGCCGCGGTGGCCCGCCGGCCAGTACCTGGTCCGCCTCCTGGCGCACCCGGGCCGCGACGGCCGGATGCCGGGCCAGCATCGTCCAGGCCCAGGTGAGCGTGAGTGCGCTGGACTCCGAACCGGCCACGAACAAGGCCACCACATCCTGACCGACGTGCTCGTCACTCAGCGGCCGGCCATCGCAGTCTCGCGCCCGTAGCAAGCCGCTCAGCAGGTCCGCGCCGTCACCGCCCTGTCGGCGGGCCCGGTCGATGACAGGGAGCAGCATCCGGTTGACGGTGCGGGTCGCCTGCAGGAACGCGCGGTCCCCGGGCATCGGCACGCGGTTCGGCACGAAGGGCATTGCCATGCGCCACAACAGCGAGCCCAGCGCCGTGGTCACCTCCTGGCCCAGCCGGTCGCACTGTGCGGCGCTGATGCGGGAGCCGAAGAAGACGGGGTTGATGACACGGTGCACCAGCCGGGTCATCTCCACCACCGCGTCCACCGGCTGCCTATGCGCCCGGCCGGCCAGCTCCTGCACCGCCTGTTCGACCGAGGCGGCGATCCCCTCCCCCGTCCGCTGCAGACAGCCGCCCGACATCCCCTTGCGCAGGGTGTCGCGGCTGGCCAGCCATCCCGGCCCTTCCCCGGCGATGCCCTGACCGGTCAACCGCCCCAGCGCGTCCCACATTGCGGCTCCGCGCACGTAGTTCTCCGCCCCGTCCCGCAACACGTGCTGCAGGTGGTCGGGGTGCGTGACCAGCAGGGGCCGGAACGGCCCCAGCCCCAGCCGGACCACCGTCCCCTGCCCCCGCCGGCCGGCTTCCTCCACCAGCCTCAGCGGGCCTCCCCTCACCAAGTGCCCCAGGACACGGTGAAGGGGCACCGCGTGGACACGGTCGAGGACGGGTGGTGGGAGCATCGACGGACGCCTTTCATGAGGCTTTGAGGAATGTCCGGTTGCGGCTGAAGGCCGCGTGTCCGGGCGCCCGTCACCGCGGTGGCCGGGCGCTGCGACTCCTGCCGCACCACACTTACGTGTGCCTGCGGCACGGCGCCCGGACCGGCCCGCCCGGCATCGACCACCTGGCCGTCGCTCTCACCCGCGTCCCGGAGTTCCCCGGTGCCCGGCACCGCCGGCTGCTCGCTCAGGCCGCGCCCGGTCCGTACGGAGGTGTGGCGCGTGGCAACCGGGCTGTCACCGGGCAAGGTTCCCTTGGGAGCGGTCAGCGGGCGGCGCGTGCAGCCGGTGATCCGGACGGAGGTGTGGACGTGTCACGGCTTCTGGTGATGCAGAACGCCCCGGGCGCCGGTCCGGGCCGTCTCGGTGAGTGGCTGGCCGAGGACGGGCTGGACCTGGAGGTGATCGCGGCCTACGACGGGGCGGAGCCACCCGCGTGCCTGGGGCACCGGGGCCTCCTCGTCCTCGGTGGCGGGTACCTGCCGGACGAGGACGGACGTGCGCCCTGGCTCGCACCCACGCGCGCACTCGTGGCCCAGGCGCTGGAGACCGGGGCGCCGGCCCTGGGCATCTGTCTGGGCGGTCAGATGCTGGCCCATGTGGCCGGCGGCACGGTACGGGCGCGGCACGGGGCGCCCGAGATCGGCAGCACTCCCCTGGCCCTGCGGCCCGAAGCCGACGACGACCCTCTCTTCGCCGGGCTGCCCCGCCGTGTCACCGCCATGGAGCAGCACCGGGACGCCATCACGGCGCTTCCCCCGGGCGCGGTGTGGCTGGTGACCGGTGAGCACTGCCCGTATCAGGCGTTCCGCGTGGGCGAGCGGGCCTGGGGCGTGCAGTTCCACCCGGAGGCCGGCCCGGACACCGTCCGGCGGTGGGATCCGGGCACCCTGACGGCGCACGGCCTCGACCCCCAAGAGGTCTGGCGCCAGGCAACAGCCGACGAACCGGTGGCGGCGGCCATCTGGCGGCAGGTCTCCGGGCGTTTCGCGAGGGTCGTCCGTGCCACGGTGCCTTCGCCGTGAACCGGCGAGGGCCGCGGGCTCACGGACGGCTGCCCGGCCTGCCGCTGCAGCCCGTCGCCGGCGGTCGGTGTCACGACCGCTTCGAGCGCCGCGACGCGTAGGGGCGCCCCGTTCCTCGCGGTCACCGGGGTGCGTGCCTGGCCGTCATGGCCTGCTCGTAGGCATGGAAGCCGTCCTCGACGCCCAGGAAGACGTCGTCGAAGGTCAGGTAGCCCCCGGCGACGACCGGGGTGTCGCGCAGGGCTTCGATGAGGAAGTAGTAGGCCCCCAGATCCTGCGTCTCCAGCACGGCGAAGTCCGAGACGCGTCCATGGAATGCCTCGGCATCGAAGAAGCGGGCGCTGACCCGGTCCGCGTAGGCGGCGAAGACCGGCTCCAAGTACTGGGCGCGCATCGCGTTGCGCTGCTGGCGCGAGAGCGCCAGCCAGCGCGGCGTGACCGTGTACGTCAGGACGATGCCGTACGTCATGAGGATCCCCCGAAGAGATTTGCTAACACCGTTAACTTTCGGCGCCAGCTAAAGTTATAGGCGTTAACTTTGTCAAGGGAAGGTGGGTGTGCGGTCATGCCGAGCACATCGGGAACCAGCGCCACCGGCCGGCGTCACCGGGTCCGCGAAGAGGCACTGGCCGAGATCCTGCGCACCGGCCGCCGGCTCCTGGTCGAGGACGGGCCGTCCGCCGTCACGCTACGGGCGATCGCCCGTGAAATGGGCATGACCGCACCCGCCCTCTACCGCTACTACGCCAGCCATCGCGACCTCGTCCAGGCACTGACCTCGCACCTTTACGACGAGCTGACCGTCACGCTGACCGAGGCGCGCGCACGCCATCCCGCCGACGAGCCGGGCCGGCGCCTGCGGGAGGTGTGCCGGGAACTGCGCCGCTGGGCCCTGGCCCACCCCCGCGAATTCGGGCTGCTGTTCGCCAAACCGGTCACCGACGCCGACACCGCGCCGGGTTCGGCCGCGCACGACCCCAGCTGGCGCTTCGGTGCCGTCCTCCTCGACCTGATGGTCGAACTGTGGCGCCGCGGCGGCATCCGGCCGCCCACCGGCCTGGATCCTTCATGGCTGGTCCAGTTGGAGGAGGTGCGCGAGCACCTCGCGGGCGAGCCCGTCCCCCTGGAGATCATCTACGTCTTCGTCTCCTGCTGGGCCCGCCTGTACGGAGCCGTGGCCGTGGAAGTCTTCGGCCACCTCGACTTCGCCCTCACCGACCCCGAACCGCTCTTCGAACACACCCTGCGCGAGACTTTGGCCGCTTTGGGCGAACGTTAGCTGCCCCCGGGACACCGGACCGGCCGCCGCGTCCTCGGCATCGCCGGCGGACACCGCCTAGCGGAGGTGGGTGCGGTAGCAGTGGGTGACGTACGGCATGGTGATCCGGTCGGTACCGGCCAGCGCGGGATGGGTGTCGCAGAAGGCACGGACTTCGGAGAGGAGCGCTGTGCGATCGGCGGGAGGGAGGGCGATGACGGAGCTGCCGGAGGTGACCAGGTCGAGGAGCTCGGCGCGGGTGAGGCAGTGGCGCCATTCGACGGTGCGGTACTGAGGAGGTGCGAAGGGCGGCTGAATGGCGTCGATGCCGACACCGGCGCTGGAAGTCCGTGGTGTGCCGCGTGGGTGCAGAATCCGGTCGAGGCCGGAAACCCAGTCCTCGCGCTCGTCGGGGGTGTTCCACACGACGCTCAACGTACCGTGCGGAGTCAGCGTACGGGCGATTTCGGGCAGGGCCCGTTCGGTGTCCACCCAGTGCCAAACCTGCGCGGCGACCACGGTGTTCACACTGCCGTCGGGCAGGGGAACGGCCTCGGCGGAACCGGGTAGCGCGAGGACGTCGGGAAGCCGGCGGGTGAGTTCTGCGCGCATCTGCCCGTCGGGCTCGACCGCGATGGTCTCCAGCCCGCGTTCGTGGAGTTGGCGGGTCAGTTTGCCCGTGCCGGCACCGAGGTCGAGGACACGCCGGGTGGTTGCCGGGACCATCCAGTCGATCGCCTCAGCCGGATAGGGCGGGCGCCCGCGCTGGTAGGCGGCCGCGGCGACGCCGAAGGACAGGGCCTGCGCCCGGTGGTCGCTGGGGTCCATGGCCGTCTCCCTGGAGCCTCCTCCGGCATCGGCGGGTATCACGGCGCACTGCACCCAGCCCGGAGGCCCGCCTCGGACAACAACCACAACGTAGCCGTGCGCGATGCTCAGGCCGTGCACCGGCAGATCCGTGTCGCGGACACTGCATACGAGCGCGGCCGCCGGCCGTGTCGAGCTGTCGCGGTGGCGTGTCGCAGGTTGCGTACCAGCGGGACAGCCTCCCGGCCCCCGAGACTTGACCTTGCAAGCCCGCCACCGGCGGCCACGGCGCGGCTCCCGCTCGCACGACCGAGAACGTCCCCCGTTCCCGCCTGCGGAAGGGACGAGATGAGACGACAGGGAGCGTGCACACCGTGGACCAGGAGAACGTGAGCGCCACCCTGGCTGTCGCCGTGCCCGCCGTGAGGGTGTTCGCGGTGCTGGCGGACCCGACGGCCCATTCTGCGATCGACGGCACCGGCTGGGTCCAGGAAGCCGTCGACCGGGCGCCGCTGACCGAGGTGGGGCAGGTTTTTCGGATGAACATGTATCACCCCAACCATCCGAACGGTGACTACCAGGTGGCCAACAAGGTCCAGGTGTTCGACCCGCCGCGCGCCATCGGCTGGCTGACGGGGCAGGACAAGGGCGATGGGCGTCTGGAGTTCGGCGGCTGGATCTGGCGTTACGACCTGGCGCCGCTCGGTCCGTCCGAGACCGAGGTCACGCTCACCTACGACTGGTCGGCGGTGCCGCAGTCCATCCGGGAGTATCTGCAGTTCCCGCCGTTCGGCCCTGAGCATCTCACCAACTCGCTGCACCACCTGGCCGACCTTGTCTCCGGGTAGGTGACGTCGTCGACCAGATGAGCCATCCGGGGGGCGGCACGAGCGCACCGCCCCGTGCCGGATGGGCGACTGATCGTTTTGTTACTGCTCGTCACGCACGGCGCGCCGTGTGGCGGTCTCGGTCTTGACCGTCTCGTGCAGCTCGTCCGACGTGAAGCCGAGGCTGCGCAGGATCTGCGCGGCCGGGCTCTCCTCGGCGCGGATCAGGCCCAGCAGCGTGTGTTCCGTGCCGACCCAGTCGTGGCCGAGGTCGGCCGACACGCGGCGTGCCTGCTCAATGGCCTCCTTGCTCTCCGGCCGGAAGGCGATGTGGCCCCGCAGCGCCTTCTCCCCGGCCGGCGGCATCGCTTCCTCGATCGCGTTGCGGATGCGTTGCTCCGACTCGGCTTTCGCCACCAGCACCTCGTACGCCAGGCCCCGCGGTTCGCCGAGCAGGCCGAGCAGCATGTGTTCGGTACCGATGAAGTCGTGCTTGTGCGTTCGGGCGGCCTCCTGGGCCAGCACGATGCTGTGCCGGTTCAGCTCGGTGAACCGCTCGAACGCGGAGGGCGCGTGGCGTTGCTGGGCGGCCTGTTTGGACACTCCGATGGCGTCACCGATCTGGGTCCAGGACGCGCCGTTCTGCTTGGCCTTGCCGACGTAGTGGTCGATGAGCTGGTCACCGAGGTCGGACAGCGTCTGGGCGCGAAGTCGCGCCTCACTGATGCGGGCGAGTTCGCTGGCTTCGGGAAGTTCCTCGTCGAGCTTGGCGATCAGGTCGGCGAGACTGATGTCGAGTGGGCTCATGCGTCAACTTTAAGTTGACGACTATTCAGCGTCAAGTAGTAGTTGACGACTACGAGTCGGGTGCCGGACAGCAACTCCCTCAACCGGTTGCAGGCCGCACAGCGCACGTCGAGGAGGGCGAGGGCCGGGCCGCCCGCCTTCCTCGACCGGGTTCATCGGTGCGCGGCCAGCGGATTGGGGACGGGCAGGTAGCGGGGTGCCGTGCCGTCCGCGCCGATCCAGCGGGAGAGGAGGTTGGCCTTGCCCGGGACGGTGGACGCGGCGAGGAGGGCGGCGGTCTCGGGCAATCCGCGTTCTTTGTCGTACCGCTCGAACTCCGCCCGCGCGGCCGGCCAGAGTGCGCCCGCAGCCCCGGGAAAACGGTGGGCGAGGGCGTCGGCGATCTCGCTGAGGTTGTTGACGACGAGGCAGTAGACCAGGCGCTGCCAGGCCGCCTCGCGCGGCATCTCGGGGATGGCTTTGGCGCCCTCGGTGTCACGGAAGACGGCCTGAACGGGTAGGTCATCCATGTCCACGGCGATCAGGGTGTTCTGCAGGTGGCACTCGACCGCCACGCCGTGCCGGACGTACGCCTCCAGCACGGGCGGGACGACGTTGCCCAGGTAGGCCGACCACCAGCGCAGAGGGTCGATGGGACGATCGAGGGGGTTCCCGTCGAAGCCCTCGGTGAGCGCGGCGGCCAGCACCGCGGTGGTAGCCGGCAGCAGGTGGCCGTCCAGGCCGTCGCGGACCAGGACCGGGAAGGTCTCCTCAAGACCGTGAGCCGTGCGGTACCCCGGTTCGCTCAACCAGGCCGCGGGCCCTTCCATGGCTGCGAAGGCAGCGGTGACCAGCGGGTCGGTGCGGCGCCCCTGGCGCAGTTCGTGCCGCCGCATCCGCCGGACGTCGTTGGTGATCTGCACCTCCAGGCTGAACTTCAGGAAGAGGTCGGCCGATCCAGGGCGCTCGGGGTTCCCGGAGATGTGGACCGTACGTACCGAGGACGTCGCCCGGGCCTGCCAGGGTGTGGTGCCCAGCCGGACGAGCCGGCCTTCGGCGAAGGCGGTGCGCACGGCCGGCAGGTGGTGGGTGAGGGCGAACTGCCAGGGGTGGGCGGGCAGCAGACGGTAGCCGGGCGGGGCCTGGCCCAGGGCGTCGAGGGCACGGGTGTCTCCGTCGTCGATCACTGTGTCTTCCCGGACGCCGAGCAGGAGCAGCGGGAAGCGGGCGTACGCCTCGGGGGCGTAGCGCAGCCAGGCGGCGGGCGGGCCGCCGCCGCTGCGGGCCTTGGGGGCCGGGTGGAAGGGGTGGCCCATGACGAGGGCCTGTTCGGAGCGCAGCCACCGGTCATGGGGCGGGGTGGCGCGGGCCCGGGTGGTGAGGATGGCCTCCAGGGCCTCGCGGCTGGCGGTCATCTCGGCGACCAGGGCGGGGTTGGAACGTGCGGTGCGGGCGCGCATCTCCTGGGCGGTGAGGTCGACGAGGTCGGCGTGATGCAGTGGGTGCCAGTCCGCACCGGTCCACAGTTCGGGCGAGGAGGGCCGGTGGCCCGTGCGTACGCGAAGCAGCAGGCCACTGGCGCGCAGGCGGTGGACGGCGTGGTCGGCGGGCGGGGTCCGGACCGGTTCGGCCGCCTCGCGGAGCAGACAGTTGAGCAGAGGCGTTATGGACAGTTGCTCGGCTACTCGGGCGAAGTCATGCATCGGGCATCAGTATGTATCGGGCATGAGTGTGCGTGGAACGTCCTGGCATATGGAGGGGGATCGTGTGTGCGATACCGCCGCCGGGCGGAAGCTGGCAGAGCAATTGGATGCGTTTCGCCCGGAGTTGGTGGACGTCTACCGTGCCGGCCTGCCCGGGGCGCGGGCCGCAGTGCTGGCGCGGCTGTGGCGGGGGCTCGTTCACGAGCCGTTGCCCTGGGTCGTCAGCCGCGTCGCCGGGCCTGACGGCGTTCGGTTGCGGCTGGCGGACGGGCGGTACCTGCACGGTCCGCCGTCGGATCCCTGGGCAACGGGGACGTCGGTCGCCTGCGTCGAGCTGGACGGCCGCCCGTTCGACCATCCGGCCCGGTTGCTGACGGCCCTCGCTGTGCCCGGCGGCGAGCGCTTCGCCGCCGAGCTCGACCACAGCGCCGCCTCCATGGCGCTCTCCCGCACCGCCCCTCGTCCCACGGGTCCGCCGGTGGCACCGTGGGAGTGGGAGCAGCGGTCGCCGGACGGACATCCCTACCACCCCACCTGCCGTTCCCGCCCCGGCTTCTCGGCCGCGGACCAGCTGGCGTACGCGCCGGAGCACCGGCCGGTGGTGGGACTGCGACTCGCGCCGGTGGCCGGGGCCGCGGTGCGCGGACCGTGGCCGGCCGAGCTGCGCGACGGCCGGCTCACGCTGATCCCGGTGCACCCCTGGCAGGCCGAGCACACCCTGACCGGCCGGGCCCTGCTGCCCGGGCCGGAGGCCCATCCGCTGCTGTCCCTGCGGACGCTCGACCTCGGCCGGAACGTGCACGTCAAGACCGCATTGAGTACGCAGCTCACCTCTGCGGTGCGGGACATCTCCGCCTATTCGGTGGTGAACGCCCTGATCACCTCCGACGTCGTCGAACGTGTCGCCGAACGCCTCGGCGGCCGGCTGCACATCGCCCGGACCCTGGCGGCGGCGGGTGCGGGCATACCGGATCTGGCGGCGGTGATACGGGAGTCTCCGTACGTGTACGCCGGGACGAGGGAGCAGGTGGTGCCGGTGGCGGAACTGCCCGCGTACTTCGCGCCGCTGACGCCCGGTGAGCGCCAGAAGCGGGTCATCGAGTTCGCGCACCTGGCCGTGGGGGTGTGCCTGGACCTGCTCGACCTGGGGGTGGCCCTGGAGGCACACGGTCAAAACCTCCTCGCCGTCCTCGACGAGGAGGGCCGGGCCCGGCGACTGGTCTACCGCGACCTCGCCGACATCCGCATCAGCCCCGTCCGGCTGGCCCGGCACGGGCTCCCGCCGCCACCGCTGACCGGGCGGCTGCTCAACGACGATCCCACCAGTCTCCGCCGCAAGGTCTTCGGCTGCCTGGTGACGGGCGCACTGGGCCCCCTGGCCGGAGACGCCCCGGCCCTGGGCGCGATCCTCCGGGCAGCCACCCAGGGCCTGGCCCCGACCCCCGACCTACGGGCCCTCATGACGGAGCGACTGCCGGTGAAGGCGCTCACCTGGATGCGGCTGGCTCCGGGAGGTGACCAATGGGCGCTGCTGCCCAACCCGGCCCTGCTGTGCTGACTACCCGGCGAAACGGCTCCGGCTGGGGCGGTCCCTTCCCGGGGGGCGGGCCGCCCTGCGGCGTCGGCGTGCCGTGGCACGTACCGGCGCGTCAGCCGGCCGGCTCGTCAGGACCCGGTCGCGGACCTCCTCGGGGGTCTCGACGCGGGGGTTCGACCTCGCCGACACTGACGAGGACGGCGCCCTGGACCTGCCGGAGTTCACGGTGTCCGCCCCGAACTCCCGTTGATCCTCCGCATCGTGTACGAATGTGCCAATGGACGTGCCAAGAGGGGCGGTGTGTCGCGGCCGGGAGACTGAGGCCACAGGAGCGAAGCTTCACACAGTCGTCCCGGAAGGATGTGGCGGATGCTGGTGCTCGGACGCTCGCAGGTCGAGGGCCTCCTGGAAACGGACGCGCTGATCGATGCCCTGGCCGTCGCGATGGCCGACCTGAGCGCGGACCGCGCCTCGGCACCCGACCGCGTCGCCGCGCTCGTGCCCGAGCGGGAGGGCCTCCTGGCCGCCATGCCCGGCTATGTGCCCTCGGCCGCGGTGCTCATGAGCAAGCTGGTGTCCCTCTTCCCGCAGAACGCCGGGACGCCGTTGCCGACCCACCAGGCCGTCATCATGGTGTTCGACCCGGACACCGGCGAGCCCACGGCACTGCTGGACGGTACGGCCATCACTGCCGCGAGGACCGCCGCCTGCTCGGCGCTGTCCGCGCGGCTGCTGGCTCGCGAAAACTCCACCGTGTTGGCGGTCCTGGGCACGGGCGCACAGGCCCGCTCCCACGCCCACGCGATCAGCCGGGTCCGGCCGATCCGGCAGATCCGTGTGGCCGGCCGGGACCCGGCCAAGGCCGCCGCCCTCGCCGGGGAACTGTCCGAGGCCCTGGAGGCGGACGTACGGGCGGCCCCCACGTACGCCGCGGCGCTCGACGGCGCGGACATCGCCGCCGCGACCACCCACTGCCTCGAACCCGTCATCCGCCGCCCCTGGCTCACCCCCGGAGTGCACGTCACTTCGGTCGGCTACAACCCGGACGGCCGCGAGATCGACGACGCCACCGTCGCCCAGGCCCTGGTCTGCGTCGAGTCGCGGCAGGCCGCGCTCGCCCCCTTCCCCGCCGGCAGCAACGACCTGCTCATCCCGATCCGCGACGGCCTCATCACGGCCGACCACGTGCACGCCGAACTGGGCGAACTCATCTCCGGCACGAAGCCCGGCCGCACCTCACCCGGGCAGATCACCCTCTACAAGTCGGTCGGCGTGGCCGTCCAGGACGCCGCGGCCGCGGCCCTGGTCGTCGCCGCCGCCCGCGAGCGGACGGTCGGCGAGGACATCACGTTGCGGTGACCGGGTGCACGGCCCCGTACGCTCGCGTCATGCGTGAGGCAGAAGAGCCGTTGCGGAAATCCCATGGACGTGACGGCCCCGGTCATGGCAAGCTGATCTTGTCATCACCGAAGGGGTGTAGCTCAGCCCGGCCAGAGCAGCGGACTCCAAACCCGCTAGTCGCAGGTTCAAATCCTGTCACCCCTGCTGACGGTCAGTCAGGCAAACTGCCTCTGACAAGCGGAAATATGCAACGCGGGGCTGCCACATCACTTGTGGCAGCCCCGCCGTTTTTCTCGCCCTCCGCATTTGGGAACACCGTGGGAACACGGCTGGGCTCCCTGAGCCCTATCGTCACTGCATGGCGAGCATCACAGAAAGCGTCCGAGAGCGGACGGGCTAACCACCTGTCAAGTGCGCTGGCATGAGGGCCTCGTTGACGCCCACAAGCAGCACTGGCCGCCCGGCTGGGTACGCGGGAAGGTTTTCGTGGAGGAGTCAGCCGTCCCCAGTGATCGCCCCTTGGTCGATTGAGCCTTGAGATATGTCAGCCGCCTCACTGGCATTGCGAACGCACACGGGATGACTACCAGCGTAAAATCCACCCACTCCTCTCATTAAGTTCTGATTCTTTCTTTGACGCGCACTGCAACTCGCTGGTGCTACAAACGCATCCTCAAACTGGCGCCGCAGGAGGCGGCGTTAGCCATAGATGTCGGAATCGTCCGCCCAGTAGGTAATCGTGCACCGCAGATCCGCGCGGTCACGCAAGCCCGGCTCGGGGCCAGCGAAATCCCACCGTTTTATCGGGCGGGTTCTCGGCGTGCGACAGGTATCGCCCACCATGGGTCTTGTCGAGCATCAGGCCGCAGACCCGCTGGAGGGTCAACTTCACCGATATCAGCTTTGTCAGCGTGGAGCCGCAAGCCTGTAGTGGTCGCTATGGAGTTCGTGTCCAATGTGGAAATTGACCACTATCGGCTTCAGCTCGAAGCCGTCGTGGGCGTTGGCTGCAGAGACTCCGACGAGTAAGGGCAGTCCGTTCGCGCCGGGACAGGATGTTGAAACGTCCATACACAGTGCCAGGGGCCGGATAGGCTGAGTTGCCGCCCCCGCACGCCGGCCCTACCGTGGATTGAGCAGTGGCCCACAACACTCTGGCACGTCACGCTGATGAGACGCCACCACAGACCACAAACGTCATCCGGCACGGCGAGACAACTCACCCGACCCCTCAACGGTAACGCCTGCATGCGACCGGGGGGTGGGACGGAGCCATCATGAACGTCTGCGCGCAGGCCGCACGTCTTCGCAAGTGCATCCCCATGACAGTCGCCCTGGTTCTCGGCGCCACTATGGGCATCGTACCGGCTTCAGCGACGACCCAGGGCCGCCTTGGCATGCCTACCAGCGTGTGTCAGCCCAACGGTACCGGATGCACCAAGGCCGGTTCCTATTACACCTATCAGCAAATCTATAAAGGCAACCCCGGCGGCCCCGGCGGCTCAATTCCGGGCGGGCCCCTTGAGGTCACCTGGACCTCGACTTACGTCTACCCGTACACGTCGGGAGTCCCACTCTACTGGAGAGTCGGGGTCACCTACCATAACGACGGTGACACGGTTCTCTACTTTGGCTGCTACGGCGGCTGGCCGACTGCCGGGTATGTCCAGGAGCACATGGTTGGGGGCAGCGGTAACAACGGCACCGTCAGTGCCGAATCGACCCTTTGCAGCCAGAACCCGAACTGGGTAGCAACGCTCGGCCCTGGCCGTGAGTTCACCCTGTGGGCGATCTTCCATAACGTGCCCTGGCCCGGCAGCAAGGTAGCGATCACGTGGGGCAACTACGGAAGCTCCCCCTATATTGACCCGTTCGTCAGCCCGCTGGCGACAGCCGGGTGAGTAGGTGGTCGGTGACGGTCCCGGACGGACCAGCGCAAAGTAGGTGCGTCTCCCGCTGGTGCTCGCTGATCGGCAGTCCGAGCTCCTCGGCTCGGGCTGTTCCGGCGAGTGCCCGGGAGCGACAGTGAGCACGTGGAGCAGGACTTAGAGACCGAGAACCCCGAGCCTGTGATGCCAGCCCCGTCCGATAGAGACCACGGCTCGCGCCCCACATAGGCCGCCGGTCCAACCCACCGCCCCTTCAACCTTTCAGCCCCCGTGCCTGCTGACTCGGGGGCTTTCCCGTGACACCGCGCCGGGAGAGCCGTGTGCGCCAGCGGAAAGTGAGACGACCGGCCATCCGACCATCCTCGACGGCTGGAGTCCAGCCGTCGAGCCGGCGGCCAAAACCGACGAGCCAGTGCCCCCGGCCCAAGTTGCGAGCCACTGGGGCCATGCCCCGCACGGTTCCGAAGTCAGCTTCGGTCACTCCCGGCCAGTTCATCACCGACGCCCTGTGGAACGCGCAGGTCAAAGCCCTCAACGACTACTCACCGCCACCGCCGCTGGCGCCTACCTCGTCATCGGCAACCGCCAGCTGGAACAGCAACGCAACCGGCTACCGGCGCTGCCGCATCACCCTCAACGGCTCCGCCCTCCCTGGAGCTGCCGTCGGTGCTGATGCCACCAACAGCGTGCTGTGCGGGCAGCGTGTCTCCACGATCGTCGCGATGAACGGCACCACCGACTACGCCGAAGTCCAAGGAGCCCAGTCCTCTGGCAACGCCCTGGCCGCCTACAGCCAGGACTTCGCGCCCAGCATGCGCGTCTACTGGCTCAGCCGCTGGCCACCTCCGCGCGCTTCCCCAGCCGGCGCTGCCGCAACGCTTGTCGGATGCGAACCGTTGTACGACGCTGTCTCGACACTGACCGAGTCGACCACGCGCTCGCCATCTCCTTCCACACGTGGCTCACTGCAAAGGGGCTCTGATCAATGGGCATCTACGGTCAGGACTGGGCCTCGTACCAGTCATCGACCCCCGACACCACGGGGCTCAGTTTCGCCTTCGTCAAGATCACCGAAGGGCTCTCCTACATCAACCCGAAATGGGTGAGCCAGCGGGACCACGCCAAGGCCCATGGACTGGTGTGGGGCGCCTACCACTACCCCCACATGGCCAACGCTCCTCGCGAGGAAGCCGACTACTTCCTCACCCAAGCGGCCTGGAAGCCGGGAGATGTCATCGTCCTCGACTGGGAGGGCTACGACCCCGCCAACCGGGACGTGCCCCGCAGGACCCAGGCCGCCTACAAGGAGGAATGGCTCCGCTACGTAAAACGCCGGATGCCGTACAACCCGGTCGGCATGTACGCGAACCTCGACTACTGGCGAAACGTCGACACGACGTCGTACTACGCGGACTTCCTGTGGATCGCCACGGCCGGCCGCGTCGCAGGCGATCCCGGCATCCAGGCGAACTGGCTCTTCCACCAGTATTCCGAGTCGGGGGGCGTCGACCGCGACTACTGCCACCTCAGCAGCCGGACAGCGCTGAGGGACTGGGCCCTGTCATTCCAGCCCACGCCGCCCACACCACCTGCTCCTGCCGCCCGCTACACGGAGGACGACATGCTCGCCTACCTGCCGCCCATCCCGGCCAATCAGGCCATCGACGTGCCCGTCGAGCCCGCAGGGACGCTGACCTCCCCGCAGGGCGGCGCCCGCAACGGCCCCCTCTGGCTCGTCCTGGCCGCGCAGGCAACCGATGCCCAGGTCACCATCACCTTCCACCACGAGGGCGGTACCTGGGACGCGCCCGCTGAGCCCGTTCCGGTGACGGTGGCCGGCAGCAAGTACGTCCTGGCCCTCCCGGCCAGTGCCAACGTCGACAAGGTCCGCATCCGGTCGACTGCACCGCTTGCCGGCTACCTCACCGGCCGCCAGGTCGCCTGAGCAGCCCCGCCCACTCCTTCCCACCGTGCCGCTGGCCCCGCCAGCGGCACCGTCTATTTGGAGCCAGCATGACCACCACAGCCTTCTGGACAGCCCCCTTCGAGCGCATGCTCCGCACCTTCGCTCAGGCGCTCCTCGGTGTCCTCGGCGTCCTCGGCGCCAACGCCACCGGTGTCCGTGACGCCGACTGGGCTGGCGCGCTCTCGACCGCCAGCCTCGCCACCGTCCTCGCTCTGCTGGCTGCGATCGCCACCTCTGGCGGCACTCACGGGCCGGGGATCACGGAGACGGTGGCACGCCGGTGCCCCTGCCGGATCAAGCCGGTGTCGTCGTCGAGCTGGAGCGGCTCCGCGGGGCGGTCGACACCGGCTTCGCCACCCTCAACGGCAGGCTCGACGTCTCGTTACAACTTTCTGGAAGCGCGGGAAAAGATCCTGCCCCGTGTATAGGACCATCCTCAGCTGAAGTTCGACTACCGCCGGGCTCCCGTCGCCCTCGGCACGAGCGGCCCAGGTTGCCGGGGCGGCATACGTCATGGTCGTGACGTGCTGGCGAGGGCCCTGGCCTCAAGCGGCCACGGTCCTTCTCGCGTTGGCTGAAGCAAGGCGTCCTGGAGTCGCGCCCACCTGCGCTCTGGCGGCGGACGGACGTCGCAGGTATTGAGAGCCGCGTGTGCGACGGGTGCCAGCGGAAGCCTCACGAGGGCCTGAGCTTCGGGTGGGGCCGCTCCCCCTCGGCCGGCGCCAACGTCATCCGGCACAGTGACCGGCCCGTTGTGAACCAGCCCATCGTCTGAGCTTGCGTCATGCCCAGACACTAGGAACGCCGCCACGCCATTCGATCAGGGCCGGATCGTCCAATCGGACATCATGCGGATCCGCCCCCGCACGACGCAGGCGCTCGTTCTGTGCCCCGCAGAATCATGCGAAATGGGGCTGCCGCGTTCATCGCGGCAGCCCCATCGCCGTTCTCAGACCAGTTCGGGTTGCGGTTCCGGTTGCCGCACCGGTGTGGCTTTCGGGGGCTTCGGTTCCCACCGTCCGGTGGTCCGTACGTAGCCGTAGATCACTGAGGCCATCGCCAGAATGAGAAGGGGTCCGGACACCCACGGGTGCTCGGCCATCTCCATCGGCAGATAGCGATACGACAGCAAGAGCGCGGCGAAGAGCGCTGTGCCGTAGGCGACCAGCAGCATTCCCGACCGGTCCCAGCCGCGGTCGAGCAGGCGCAGAGCCGTCTCGACCGTGAGCGCGAACACCACACCGGCGACGAGATCCACGCCATAGTGGTAGCCGAAGCCCAGGGTTGCGCTGAGCGTGGCGATCAGCCAGAACGCCCCCGCGTAGCGCAGCATCCGTGAGCCCTTGCGGGTGTGGATGAAGATCGCGGTGGCCCAGGCCGTGTGCAGGCTGGGCATGCAGTTGCGGGGGGTGATGCCGTCGTACAGCACCGGGTGCGGGGTAGTGACCGGCGGCGGCGTGTGAGGCCACAGGTTGACCACCGCCCACTGCACGCCACCGGTGCCGGAGGCGCCCGGGCCGTAGGCGAAGACCGGTCCGACCACCGGGAAGATCATGTAGATGGCCGGGCCGAGGAGGCCGATCACCAGGAACGTGCGG
>NZ_JAIXMK010000069.1:0-58802 GCF_020328095.1 Streptomyces sichuanensis | reverse complement strand
CGCGGCGGCCTCCGCCCGGTGGGCGTCGGCGGCCTCGCGGGCCTCCTCGACCGTGCGGGCGGCCTCGGCCGCCATCTTCTCGGCCTCGGCCGTCGCCTTCGCGATCAGCTTGTCGGCCTGCTCGGCGGCCTCGGCCCGGCGGGCGTTCGCCGCCTCACGGGCCTTGTCCACGATGCGGTCGGCGTCGTCCTGCGCGGAGGACGTCAGCTCGGCCGCCTCGGCCACGATGCGGTCGGCCTCCGCCCGGCCCTCGCCACGGATCTTGTTCGCGTCCTCACGGGCCTCGGCCCGCGTGCGCGCCGCGTCCTGCTCGGCCGACGCCAGCGCGTCGGAGGCGTCCGTCCGCATCTGCTGCGCCTTGGCGGACGCGTCCGCCACCAGCCGCTCGGCCTCGGCCGTCGCCTTCGCGAGCACGGCGTCCGCCTGCTCGTCCGCCGTGGCCTTCTTCTCGGCGGCCGCGGCCCGCAGCCGCTCCGCCTCCTCGCCGGCCTCGGCCAGCACGCGCCCGGCCGTCGCCTCGGCCTCCGCCCGGTGGGCGTCGGCGGCCTCGCGGGCCTCCTCGACCGTGCGGGCGGCCTCGGCCGCCATCTTCTCGGCCTCGGTCGTCGCCTCGGTGATCAGCTCGTCGGCCTGCTGAGCCGCCTCCGCGCGCCGTGCGTTGGCCGACTCGCGCGCCTCGTCGACGGTGCGCGCCGCCTCGGCCCGCAGCCGCTCGGCGTCCGCCTCGGCCTCGGCCCGGTGGGCGTCGGCCGCAGCACGCGCCTGCTCCTCGAAACGGGCCGCCTCCGCCCGGGCGGCCTCCACCATCTCGGCCGCCTCGGCGATCAGCCGGTCCGCGTCCGCCGACGCCTCGGCCCGGTGACCGTCGGCGGCCTCGCGCGCCTCGGCCACCGTGCGGGCGGCCTCGGCCGCCATCTTCTCGGCCTCGGCCGTCGCCTGCGCGATCAGCTCGTCCGCCTGCTGGGCCGCCTCCGCACGCCGCGTGCCCGCGTCCTCGCGCGCCTCGTCCAGCACCCGGGCCGCCTCGGCCCGCAGCCGCTCGGCGTCCGCCTCGGCCTCCGCACGACGGGCGTCGGCGGCCTCGCGGGCCTCCTCGACCGTGCGGGCGGCCTCGGCCCGCAGCCGCTCCGCCTCCTTGGTGCCCTCGGCGATCAGCTCGTCGGCCTGCGCGGCCGCCTCCGCACGGCGGGCGTTGGCCGCCTCACGGGCCTCGTCCAGCACGCGGGCCGCCTCGGCCTCCACGCCCTCCGCCTCGGAGATCGCCTCCGCGACCGTACGCTCCGCCAGCTCCTGGGCGGCGTCCGTCGCGGCCTTGGCCTCCGACCGGAGCCGGGCGGCGTCCTCCTCGGCCCGCTCGCGCTCGGCATAGGCGTCGGCACGGACGCGGTCCGCCTCGATCTGGGCGTCGGTGACCGTGCGCTCGGCGTTGTGCTCGGCGGCCGAACGCAGCCCCGCGATCTCCTCCTCGGCCTGCTCGTGCAGGCCCGCGACGGCGTCCCGCACCTGCTGCGCGGTCTGCTCGGCGGCGGCCACGAGCTCACTCGCCCGCTGCTCCGCCTCCTCGACCAGGCGCCGGCCCTCCTCCTGCGCCTCCGCGACCCGCTTGCGCGCCGACGCCAGCAGCTCCTCGCTCTGCTCGCGCGCCGCCTCGCGCTCGGCCTGCGCCTCCGTACGGGCGTCACCGAGCAGCTCCTCGGCCTCACGGCGGCGCCGCGCGGCCTCCTCCTGCGCGGCGGCCAGCGCCTCGGCGGCCTCGACGGCCGTCCGCTCGGCGGCGGCGTTCGCCTCCGCCCGCACCCGGTCGGCGCTCTCCTGCGCCTCCGTGCGCAGTCGCTCGGCCTCCTCCTCGGCCTCGCCCAGCAGCCGCGCGAGCGTGGCCTCGCCCTCGGCACGCGCCTCCGACGCCTCCGCGGCCGCCTCGGTGCGCAGCCGCTCGGCCTCCTCCTCGGCCGCGGCCTGCAGCGTGCGGATCCGCTCGGCGGACTCCGTGCGCTGCCGCTCGCTCTCCTCGGCCGCCTCGCGGCGCAGCCGCTCGGCCTCCGCGCGGGCCTCGCGCAGCGCCGTCTCGGCGGCCTCCACGCGCTGCCCGGCCTCGTCGCGCAGCCGCTCCAGCTCCGCCGCGGCCTCCTGCGTACGCGCCTCGGCGGCCCGCTCGGCCTCCTCGCGCAGCGCACGGGCCGCCTCGGCGGCCTCCGAACGGACCCGCTCCGCGTGGTCCTCGGCCTCCTCGGCCATCTCCTCGGCCTCGGTGCGGGCCCGCTCCAGGGCCTCCTCGGCCTGCTTGCGCAGCGTCGCCGCGCGCTCGGCGGCCTCCGTCCGCAGGCGCTCGCTCTCCGCGCTCGCGCCGCTGCGGGTCTCCTCGGCGTCGGCCTTCGCCTTGGCCAGGAGCTCCTCGGCGGTGCTGGCCGCCTCCTCGATCTGCTGGACCGCCTCCCGGCGGGCCTCGCCACGGATCCGCTCGCCCTCGGCGACGGCCTCCGCCCGCAGCTGCTCGGCCTCGCCGCGCAGCCGGCGCGCCTCCTCCTGGAGCTCGACGGTCTTCGCGCGGTACTCCGCGGTGTCGTCCTTGGCCTCGCCCTTGAGCTGCTCGGCGGTGTCCGCCGCCTGCGCCCGCAGCCGCTCGGCCTCCGCCTCGGCCTCCCGGCGGATGCGCTCCGCCTCGGCCGCGGCGGCCTTGGTGGTGGCCTGGGCGTCCTCCGACGCCTTGGCCAGCACCTCCTCGGCCGTACGGGCGGCCTTGGCGAGGGCGGCGGCGGAGTCCTCGGCGACGGCGCTGCGCGCCTCCGCGGCCGCCTCGGCCCGCAGCCGCTCGGCCTCGGCGACGGCGTCGGCCCGCAGCTGCTCGGCCTCGGCGCGCAGCGCCTCGGCCTCCTTGGTGGCCTCGCTCACCAGCCGGGCGATCTCCGCCCTGGCCGTACGGGTGCGCTGCTCGTTGTCCGACTCGGCGGCGGTCAGCCGCCGCGTGGCGGCCTCCTTCGCCTCGGCGACCAGCTTCTCCGCCTCGGCCCGCGCCTCGCGCAGGGCCGCGTCGGCCTCCTGCACGCGCGCCTCGGCCGTGCGCGTCATCTCGGCGGCGGCCGTACGGGCCTGGTCGGACTCGGCACTGGTGGCCGAGCGCAGCTGCTCGGCGTGGTCGGTGGCCTCCTGCGCCTGCGTGGAGGCGGCGGTCAGCAGCCGCTCGGCGTCCGTGCGCGCCCGGCGCAGGATCGCTTCGGCTTCCGCACGGGCCTCCTCGGCGGCGGCCCCGAGCCGGCCGCTGGCCTGCTCGGTCAGCCGCTGGGCCTCCGCACGCGCGGCGGCTAGGGCCTGCTCGGCCTCGGCCCGCGACTCCTCCAGCAGCCGGCGGGCCTGGGACTCCGTGCGCGCCCGCAGCTGCTCGGCCCAGGCGACGTTCTCGTTGACGTGCGACTCGACGGTGCGGCGGCGCTCGTTGAGCTCCTCGTCCAGCCGCTGCCGGCGGGCCACCGCCTCGGCGTGCAGCTCCGCCTCCATGCGGGCCTGCTGCTCCGCCTGCTCCTGCAGCAGCCGCTGCGTCTGGGCGCGCGCCTCGCGCACCTCGCGCTCGGCGTCGCTGCGCAGCTGTTCTGCCTGGATCTGGGCATTGCGGAGGAGTTGTTCCGCCTGGTACCCGATGTCCGCCGAGTCATAGGCGGGACGGTGGGCGAGGGTGCGGCGCGCCTCGTGGAGCTTGGCGCGCAACACCTCGACCTGGTAGCCGAGGTCGTCGGCGTGCTGGACAGCCTTTTCCCGCTCGGTCTTCAGCCGCTTCATCTCGGCCTCGAACTTCGAGAGGTGGTCGGCTTCCTCCAGCTGACTCTCCTGGCGCTCGTAGCCCCGCACAGCGCGGTCCATCCGTCCCCTGGTCGCGTCGGCGGCCGGCCCCGTACTGCGTCGGTGGTGGAACCCGGAGCCCGCCCTTCCGAAGAAATGGTGTCAGATCATCGGTACAGCCCGGTCCGGGGGCCACCCGGTACCCCGGCCGAACCTGCACTCTACCGGCCGGGGGAGGGGTGGGTCAGTGCTCCGCCGTCCCATCGGGCGCGGAGGTGACCAGTTCCGTCAGTACGCCGTGACAGTCCTTCGGGTGCAGGAAGGTGATGCGCGAGCCCATGGAACCGCGCCGCGGCTCGTCGTAGAGCACCCGCACGCCCTTCTCCCGGACGGCCTCGGCGTCACCGTCGACGTCGGCCGTACCGAACGCGATGTGGTGAACGCCCTCGCCGTTCTTCGCCAGCCACTTGCCCACCGCGGAGTCCTCGCGGGTGGGCTCCAGCAGCTGCAGGTAGGACGCCCCGCCGTCGGAGGTCCCGTTGATCCTCAGCATGGCCTCGCGGACGCCCTGCTCCTCGTTGACCTCGGTGTGGAACACCTCGAATCCGTACGTGGCACGGTAGAACTCGACAGTGCGGTCGAGGTCGAAGCAGGCGATCCCGATGTGGTCGATGCGCGTCAGCATGGCTCCAGTGCACCGCCGCCAGGGGTGGTTACGCAACGTGCGCGCGATCACACCGTCGGCCCGGTGACCGGGTGCCGTACCGCTCAGTACATTGACGGGAACCGTCGTTAACATCCCTCCGCTCGAAGGGGCCGCGCCCATGTCTGGTACGAACGGGAACAACCGCCGCACTTCCGTCATCGTCGCGGGCGCCCGTACGCCCATGGGCCGCCTGCTGGGCTCGCTGCGCAGCTTCTCCGGCGCCGACCTGGGCGGCGTGGCCATCAAGGCGGCGCTGGACCGGGCCGGCATCGGCGGCGACCAGGTGCAGTACGTGATCATGGGTCAGGTCCTGCAGGCCGGCGCCGGGCAGATCCCCGCCCGCCAGGCCGCCGTCAAGGCCGGCATCCCCATGAACGTCCCGGCGCTGACCGTCAACAAGGTCTGCCTGTCCGGCCTCGACGCCATCGCCCTGGCCGACCAGCTCATCCGCGCGGGTGAGTTCGACGTGGTCGTGGCCGGCGGCCAGGAGTCGATGACCAACGCCCCGCACCTGCTGCCCAAGTCCCGCGAGGGCTTCAAGTACGGCGCGATCGGGATGCTCGACTCCATGGCGCACGACGGCCTGACGGACTCCTTCGAGAACATCGCGATGGGCGAGTCCACCGAGAAGCACAACACCCGCCTGGGCATCCGCCGCCCCGAGCAGGACGAGATCGCCGCCCTCTCCCACCAGCGGGCCGCCGCCGCCCAGAAGAACGGCCTGTTCGAGGCCGAGATCACCCCCGTGGAGATCCCGCAGCGCAAGGGCGAGCCGGTCGTCTTCAGCAAGGACGAGGGCATCCGCGCCGAGACCACGGTGGAGAGCCTGGGCAAGCTGCGGCCCGCGTTCGCCAAGGACGGCACGATCACGGCGGGCACGTCCTCGCAGATTTCCGACGGCGCCGCCGCGGTGGTCGTGATGAGCAAGGCCAAGGCCGAGGAGCTGGGCCTCGCCTGGATCGCCGAGATCGGCGCCCACGGCAACGTGGCCGGCCCCGACAACTCCCTGCAGTCCCAGCCGTCCAACGCCATACGGCACGCGCTGGGCAAGGAGGGGCTGGGCGTCGAGGACCTCGACCTGATCGAGATCAACGAGGCATTCGCCGCCGTTTCGGTGCAGTCAATGAAGGATCTGGGCGTATCGCCGGAAAAGGTGAACGTCAACGGCGGTGCCATCGCGCTCGGTCACCCCATCGGCATGTCCGGCGCCCGCATCGTGCTGCACCTGGCCCTGGAGCTGAAGCGGCGCGGCGGCGGCGTCGGCGCGGCCGCCCTGTGCGGTGGCGGCGGCCAGGGCGACGCCCTGATCATCCGCGTACCGGGCAACTGACGCCGGACGGGCCCTTTCGGAACGCATCGGATCGCATCGGATCGGAGCAGCCATGACGGACGTCCCCTCTCTGGTCGAGCAGGCGCGGGCGGGCCGGCCGCGTGCCGTGGCCCGGCTGATCTCACTGGTGGAGGGGGCGTCCCCGCAGCTGCGCGAGGTGATGGCCGCACTCGCCCCGCTGACGGGCAATGCGTACGTCGTAGGGCTCACCGGCTCGCCGGGCGTCGGCAAGTCCACGTCGACCTCGCAGCTGGTGAGCGCGTACCGCCGCGCGGGCAAGCGGGTGGGGGTGCTCGCCGTCGACCCGTCCTCGCCGTTCTCCGGGGGCGCGCTGCTCGGTGACCGGGTGCGGATGTCCGAGCACGCGTCGGACCCGGGCGTCTACATCCGTTCCATGGCCACCCGCGGCCACCTGGGCGGCCTGGCGTGGGCGGCCCCGCAGGCGATCCGGGTGCTGGACGCGGCGGGCTGCGACGTGGTGCTGGTGGAGACGGTCGGCGTCGGGCAGTCGGAGGTCGAGATCGCCTCCCAGGCCGACACGAGCGTGGTGCTGCTCGCCCCCGGAATGGGCGACGGCATCCAGGCCGCCAAGGCCGGGATCCTGGAGATCGGCGACGTCTACGTCGTGAACAAGGCCGACCGCGACGGCGCCGACGCCACGGCCCGCGAGCTCAACCACATGCTGGGCCTGGGCGAGGCCCGCGGCCCCGGCGACTGGCGGCCCCCGATCGTGAAGACGGTGGCGGCGCGCGGCGAGGGCACGGACGAGGTCGTCGAGGCGCTGGAGAAGCACCGGGCGTGGATGGAGGAGCGGGGCGTCCTGGCGGAGCGGCGCCGCAGCCGCGCGGCCCGCGAGGTGGAGACCATCGCCGTCACGGCTTTGCGGGAGCGCATCGGCGATCTGCGGGGCGACCGGCGGCTCGCCGCACTGGCGGAGCGGGTCGTGGGCGGTTCGCTGGATCCGTACGCCGCGGCGGACGAATTGGTTGCGGGCTTGACGGAACGGGCATGAGAAAAGCGATGAGCCCGGCGAATGACGGTCGCCGGGCTCATGTCCTACGGGTTACTTGATGTAGAGACCCCAGGTCTGGGCGGCCCTGCCCGAGCCCTTGGCCTCGATCGTCACGGGCCGGTCGAGGCCGTGCGCCTGGAGCACCTCGCCCCGGAACTTCCGGCTCTCGATGACGGTGTTGTCCGAGCGCGTGTCCAGCAGCCAGCGCTGTGCGAGGTTCCCGCTGTTGCAGGGGCTCTGCGTGATCTTCTGGCCGCGGCCGGTGGCGGCCAGGCACCTGCCGAAGTGGGTGCCGCGGATCGTGTAGGAGCCGTCCTCCAGCTGGGTCAGCTGGAAGGTCTGCCAGGAGTGCCGGGCGTCGCGGGTCAGCACGTCGTAGCCGTTGTACTCGTCGAGGTTGGTGTCGTCGCTGTACACCTGGATCGACGTGGTGATCGGTGCCTGCACCGCCGCGTCGGCCGACGCGGGCGCGGCGGCGATGCCCGCCAGGGCGCCGGCGGCCACGAGGCCGAGCGCGAGCTTTCTCGTTCTCGCCATGGTGTTTTCCCTTTCCGATCGTCGGGCTTTTCGACGATCGGAAAGCTATGTGCTGGCCGGGGCGGGGAACCAGGGGTGTTCGGGTCATATGCCGAGTAAAAGGTAGGGAATTCAACCCGTCTGCCATTCGCGCAGACGCGGCCCCTTCGCAAGCCGTCGAAACGGCCGCCTGCCGACTGGCGGCAATGCGGCGGTGCGGCCTGGGGTGTTGCCGGACGGGAGGCCGCCGCGCCGTGCGGGACCCATGGGTTACGGACATTGCGGCTGCGAACTGTGGTGGGCCGTGCGGCCCGATCGTGCCGGGGTGGGGGTGGCCGGATGCCGCGAGGGGAGCCGGGATGGAAAACGGGAGGTTCGCGCCGTGGCAGCGCGAACCTCCCGGTGCGGGGACGGGGCGGGCGGGGTCAGGCGCGGCCCCGCATCGTGCGCAGGTGCTTGGCCACGGGGGCCAGGGACTCGTGGAGGGCCTTGAGGTCCTCCGCGGACAGCAGGTCGATGAAGTGCTCGCGCACCGAGGCCACATGGTGCGGGGCGACCTTGCGCATGGTCTCCCACCCCTGCTCGGTCAGGACCGCGAAGAGGCCGCGGCGGTCGGACTCGCAGTTCTCCCGGCGGACGAGCCCGGCGTTCTCCATGCGCGTGATCTGGTGCGACAGGCGGCTCTTGGACTGCAGGGTGGCGGTGGCGAGGTCGCTCATCCGCATGCGGTGGCCGTCCGACTCCGAGAGGTTGACGAGGATCTCGTAGTCGTTGTTGGTGAGGCCGAACGGCTGGAGGTCCCGTTCGAGCTGGTGCATCAGCAGCCGGCTCACGTCCAGGTGGGCGCGCCAGGTGGCCTGTTCCTCGTCGCTGAGCCAGCGAGTGCCGTTCTCGGTGTCCATGAATGGATTCTACCTAAGAAGTTGAAATGTTAACTAATGGCGGACGGGCTGGTCGGACCGGTCGGAAAGAAAGGTCATGCGTTCGACGTCACACTCTGCAGGGTACCGCTCACAGCCCGAAGCGGCGCTGGAGGTCGCCGAGCTGGCCGGGCAGACGGGGCGTCATTGGCTGATTTCCGGCGCTACCCTGCGGAACCCCCGCCTCCTGGGGCGGGCCCTCGCCCGTGGCGATCTCCGCCATCAGCTGCTCGGTGGACTGCAGCAGCACCGTCCCGGCCCCGACGAACTCGAACTGGTGCTCCTCGCCCGACACGCCGCCCAGCCCCGTCAGCCTCCGCACGCCGCCCATGACGCCGCGCAGGTACTGGTGGTCGTAGTGATGGCAGGGCGACGGGCAGTCCGCCCAGCCCACCAGCGCCTGCGGGTCCACCCGGATGGGCGGCTCGACGAAGACGACCGGCCCGTTCGAGGCGGCCACGAACTTGCCCGTGCCGATGAGGGTGAGGAAGCCCGGAACGATCGACTGCTTGAGCGAGAGCGACGGCTCGAAGGCCAGCAGGTTGCCCGAGCGCACCGTCAGGTTGCCGTCCTCCAGGTCGTAGGAGTTGACGTCGAACGAGCGGTCCGCGAGCAGCATCTTGCCCTGCCCCTCGGCCACCACCCAGTCCGCGGCGTGCAGCGGGGAGTGGAAGCTGCCGGAGATCAGCCGGTCGAGCGGCCCGTGGCCGATGCCGTGGAAGTCGATCCGCCCGTAGTAGGCGATCATCTTCCCCTTCTGCAGGAACCACTGGCCCTTGAGGTCCACGCTGAACGCGTACGGGTTGACGTTGTCGTTGCTCGGGAGCGTGGTCGCGTCATGGGTGACCGGGCCGTTCACAGCTTCTCCTCCGACGCCTGTACGTACACCGTGCCGGTGCCCGAGAGTTCGAGACGGAACGCCTCGCCACTGCCGCGGCCGACGACCTCGCGCCAGCCGAGGGCGGCCGTCAGCTTGTTGCGGACGTCGCCCCGGTGGGCGACGTACGCCTGCGGATCGACGGTGACGGGCCGCTGCGGGGTGATCGGCAGCTCGATGAAGCCGCCGTGCGCCATCACGGCCACCGCGCCGTGCCCCTTGAGGGTCGTGGTGAACAGGCCCTGGCCGGTGACCTGGCCGCGCACCATGCCCATCACGCCCCCCTGGGAGCCCATGAACATCGTCCCCTGCTGCAGTGTTCCGTCGAACGCCAGCAGCCGGTCGGCCTCCACGTACAGCGTGTCGCCCGACAGCTCGATCACGTGGACGTGATGGCCGCCGTGGCCGAACATCACCGTGCCGCTGCCCTCCACGGTCATCAGCGGCGTGGCCTCGTTGGCGATCCGCCTGCCGATCATCCCCATGACGCCGCCCTGCCCGCCCGTGATGCTGGGCGTGAAGGAGACGTCGCCCTTGTAGGCGAGCATCGCCCCGCGCTGACTGAACAGCCGCTGCCCCGGAACCACCTGGGCCTCGACCATGCGCGAATTGAGAAGCCGGAACGGCATCTAGATCTCACCCCCGACGGTGTTGCGCTCACTGGGCTGCACGTACACGAGCCCCTCGCCCTCGAAGCGGATCTGGAACGCCTCGCCCGAGCCCTCGCCGATGAAGGTCCGGAAGTTCACCCCCGACTGGAAGTGCTGCTTGAGCCGCCCGGTGTGCGCGATGTACGCACCCGGGTCCACCTGCAGCGGCATCTGCGGGGTCACCCGCAGCACGATCGCCGTGCCGTCCGAGAGGATCGCGGCCTGGCCGGAGCCCTCGACGGTGGTGGTGAACAGGCCGTTCCCCTGGGAGGCGCCGCGCAGCCCCGTGAAGGTGGTGCCGGTGCGCAGCGCCGAGTCCGTGCACAGCAGGTTGCTGGCCTCCACGTACAGCGTCTCGCCGCGCAGCGTGACCAGGTTGATCTCGCTCGCCCGGTCGGCGAAGTAGCAGGTGCCGTGCCCCTTCACCTCCATCATCTCCATCTGTTCGCCGGTGAGCCGGCGCGTGACCATGCCCCGCAGCCCGTCACCGCCGCCGGTCATCTTCTTGAATGCCATCTCGCCCTCGTACGCGACCATCGACCCGTTCTTGGCCTTGACCGCGTCGCCCGTCATGTCGACGGCGAGGACTTTGCTCCCGTGGAGCCGAAACTGAGCCACGCCCCGACGCTAGCGGGCGGGCCCACGCCTCCGACAGGCCCCGTGGCCCCGGAAACATTCCGGGACAGACCCGGAGCAGGGCCTCGGGGGCGGGGCTGCGACAATGGGGAAGCTTGTGAATGCCATCACAAGCTGTGACCGTCCCGCCACTCGACCGAAGGTGTGCCCCACCGTGGACCTCAAGACCGCCTCCGCCCTGCGCCGGCTCCGCCTGGTCTCCGCCCCGGAGGCCGTTTCCTTCCTGCTGCTGATGATCTGCTCCGTGCTCAAGCGGACCACCGACTTCAACGCGGTGCCCGCGATGGGCGCGATCCACGGCATCCTCTTCATCATCTACGTGATCTTCTGGATCGACGCGTGGAACCAGACGAAGTGGGCCTTCAAGACCGCCGCCCTCTACTTCGTCCTCTCCGTCCTGCCCACCGGCGGTTTCTTCGCCGACCGCATGCTGCGCCGCGAGGCCGAGGCCCACGTCATCGCCGCCCGCGCCCGCAAGGAGAGCGTGGTCAACGCATGATCGTCGCCTTCTCGGTCTCCCCGGTCGGCGTCGGTGAGGACGTCGGCGAGTACGTCGCCGACGCCGTGCGGGTCGTCCGCGAGTCCGGCCTGCCGAACCGCACGGACGCGATGTTCACCTCGGTCGAGGGCGAGTGGGACGAGGTCATGGACGTCGTCAAGCGAGCCGTCGCCGCCGTCGAGGCCCGCTGCGGCCGTGTCTCCCTCGTGCTGAAGGCCGACATCCGCGCGGGCGTCACGGACGGTCTGACCTCCAAGGTCGAGACGGTCGAACGCCACCTCGCGCAGGGGTAGGGCCTCTCCTTCCCCCAAGGGCCCGGCCTGCTCCGGCCACCGCCGGGGCAGGCCGGGCACAGGGCCAGGGCCCGTCGGACGCTCGCCGTGCGGGCCGTCGCCCGCGAGGCCGTACGATCGCGATGATCAACGGACCAGGGAGGGCCGGGAAATGTTCGGCACGGGCAGGAAGCACGCGGACCACGGACTGATCGTGCTGCGCGACTCGCAGGCGGTGGCCGACGCCATCCGCGAGGCGCTCGCCGGCGCGAGCGCGGAGGAGCGGCCGGGGCTGGTGCGCGCCGCCGAGCTGGTCGCCCTGCATGCGGCCCGGCCCGAGCGCGAGGTGCGCGCCGAGTGGACGCGCGGCGTCCTCGCGGCCTCGGGCTTCGACCCCCGCACGCAGGAGCTGCACGCCATCCGCGCCCTGCGCAAGGCCGAGCCGGGGCTGAGCCTCAAGGCGGCGGTGCTGCTCGTCCGGGAGGCCGCGGAGGGGTCCGCTGAGGGGCCCGTGGGGCGCTAGTCCCCGGGGTTCCCGGCCCCGGTCCGATATCCGAGATGGCCCCGGCCGCGATGTGGCCGACGGGTAGGCTCGTGACGTGCCCAAGCCGCTCAGCCTCTCCTTCGACCCCATCGCCCGTGCCGACGAACTCTGGAAGCAGCGCTGGGGATCCGTGCCGTCCATGGCCGCGATCACCTCGATCATGCGCGCCCACCAGATCCTGCTCGGACAGGTGGACGCGGTGGTCAAGCCGTACGGGCTGACGTTCGCGCGGTACGAGGCGCTGGTGCTGCTGACGTTCTCCAAGGCGGGCGAGCTGCCGATGTCGAAGATCGGCGAGCGGCTGATGGTGCACCCCACGTCGGTCACCAACACGGTGGACCGGCTGGTCGCCTCGGGCCTGGTCGCCAAGCGGCCCAATCCCAACGACGGGCGGGGCACGCTCGCCTCGATCACGGAGAAGGGCCGTGAGGTCGTCGAGTCGGCCACGCGCGACCTGATGGCGATGGACTTCGGACTGAGCGCGTACGACGCGGAGGAGTGCGGAGAGATCTTCCGGATGCTGCGGCCGCTGCGGGTGGCCGCCGCCGACTTCGCGGACGAGTCCGCCGACGCGTGAACGCCACGCCGGGGGCGGCGAAGATCGCCCCGGAACGTGCGGTTACGCTCGCTCCATGAAGAAGAGCGTGCTGACCCGCTACCGCGTCCTCGCATACGTCACGGGCGTGCTGCTGGTCCTGCTGACCCTCGGCATGGTCGCCAAGTATCTGCTGGACGTCGACGGCGCTGCCGACTTCACCAAGGTCGTCAGCATCGCCCACGGCTGGCTGTATGTCGTCTACCTCGTCCTGGCCTTCGACCTGGGCTCCAAGGCCAAGTGGCCGTTCGGCAAGCTGGTGTGGGTGCTGATCGCGGGCACGATCCCGACGGCCGCCTTCTTCGTCGAGCGCAAGGTCACCCGCGAGATGGAGCCGCTGCTCGTGGACGAGGCCGAGCCGGTGCGCGCCTGACGCCCAGCACCTCCCCGCGACACCGCCCCGGACACCCCTTGTGTCCGGGGCGTTCTTGCGCGAAAATTTACTAGGACGTCCTACTAAATTTTCTCGGCGCAACGGGGCACGGAGAGGCAGACGAGACCACCATGGACGCAGCATCCATCGAGGCGGGGCGCAACCGCTGGCAGGCCCGGTACGACAAGGCCCGCAAGCGCGACGCCGACTTCACCACCCTCTCCGGCGACGAGGTCGCGCCGCTCTACGGCCCCCGCCCCGGCGACACCTACGAGGGCTTCGAGCGCATCGGCTGGCCCGGCGAGTACCCCTTCACCCGCGGCCTGTACGCGACCGGCTACCGCGGCCGCACCTGGACCATCCGCCAGTTCGCCGGCTTCGGCAACGCCGAGCAGACCAACGAGCGCTACAAGATGATCCTCGCCAACGGCGGCGGCGGTCTCAGCGTGGCCTTCGACATGCCCACCCTCATGGGCCGCGACTCCGACGACGGCCGCTCCCTCGGCGAGGTCGGCCACTGCGGCGTGGCCATCGACTCCGCCGCCGACATGGAGGTCCTCTTCAAGGACATCCCGCTCGGCGACGTCACGACCTCGATGACGATCAGCGGCCCGGCCGTCCCCGTCTTCTGCATGTACCTGGTGGCGGCCGAACGCCAGGGCGTGGACCCGTCGGTCCTCAACGGCACGCTGCAGACCGACATCTTCAAGGAGTACATCGCCCAGAAGGAGTGGCTCTTCCCGCCCGAGCCCCACCTGCGCCTGATCGGCGACCTGATGGAGCACTGCGCCCGTTCCATCCCCGCCTACAAGCCGCTGTCCGTCTCCGGCTACCACATCCGCGAGGCCGGGGCGACGGCCGCGCAGGAGCTCGCCTACACGCTCGCCGACGGCTTCGGCTACGTCGAGCTGGGCCTCTCGCGCGGGCTGGACGTCGACGTCTTCGCCCCCGGCCTGTCCTTCTTCTTCGACGCGCACGTCGACTTCTTCGAGGAGATCGCCAAGTTCCGCGCGGCCCGTCGCATCTGGGCCCGCTGGATGAAGGAGGTCTACGGGGCGAAGACCGACAAGGCCCAGTGGCTGCGCTTCCACACCCAGACCGCCGGCGTCTCGCTCACCGCCCAGCAGCCCTACAACAACGTGGTCCGCACGGCCGTGGAGGCCCTGGCGGCCGTCCTGGGCGGCACCAACTCGCTCCACACCAACGCCCTCGACGAGACCCTCGCTCTCCCCAGCGAGCAGGCCGCGGAGATCGCCCTGCGTACGCAGCAGGTGCTGATGGAGGAGACGGGCGTCGCCAACGTCGCCGACCCGCTGGGCGGCTCCTGGTACGTCGAGCAGCTCACCGACCGGATCGAGGCCGACGCCGAGAAGATCTTCGAGCAGATCAAGGAACGCGGCCTGCGGGCCCACCCCGACGGCAAGCACCCCATCGGCCCCGTCACCTCCGGCATCCTGCGCGGCATCGAGGACGGCTGGTTCACCGGCGAGATCGCCGAGAGCGCCTTCCGCTACCAGCAGTCCCTGGAGAAGGGCGCCAAGCGCGTCGTCGGCGTCAACTGCCACGAGGGCTCGGTGACGGGCGACCTGGAGATCCTCCGCGTCAGCCACGAGGTGGAGCGCGAACAGGTCCGCGTCCTGGCCGCCCGCAAGGCCACCCGCGACGACGCGGCGGTCCGGGCCGCCCTGAACGCCATGCTGACCGCCGCCCGCGACGGCTCCAACATGATCGCCCCCATGCTGGAAGCGGTCCGCGCCGAGGCCACCCTGGGCGAGATCTGCGACGCCCTGAGGGACGAGTGGGGCGTGTACACGGAGCCGGCGGGGTTCTGACGCCCGCTGTCACCACCTCGCGTCAGGGGAGTGGTACGAGCTTGACCACCTCCTCCGGGTCGTGCGCCTGCGGCGTCCGGAGCGTGAATTTGTTCGAAGGTCGGTGTCGTGCTGTCATTTTCCGACTCGGACCTCACTCACATGTGCGACCGGACTTTCGAACCCGGCTCGTACGCAGCTTGCCCGCCCTAGCCTCCCTTGGTACCGACAGAGGTACGGAGAGGGGCGGGCGTCGTGACGAACGAGACCTCCCAGCCGCCGATGGCGTGGCGGCTGTGCGGGAACCAGGTCAAGCTGTGGCGGATGGACGCCGGCGTCAGCCGGGAGGCCCTCGGCCAGGAGGCCGGGTACGGGTACGAGACCGTCAAGTCGATGGAGCAGGGGCGGCGTCGGCCCAGCCAGCGGTTGCTTGAGGTTGCGGACGAGATGTGCGGGGCGAACGGGAAGTTGCTGGCTGCGCGCAATTACCTGCAGCCGGAGCGGTTCGTACCGCGTGTACGGGACTACATGGCTGCCGAAGCGGAAGCCATCGCAGTGCACTGGTACGAAACGGTGCTCATCCCGGGACTGTTGCAGACCGAGGAGTATGCACGAGTGCTGATGGCTCAGCACTGTCCGCCGGTCGACGATGAAACGGTCGAGGAACGCGTCGCTGCCCGGCTGGAGCGGCAGGGGCTCCTGACGAAGGCGACGGTCCTGTTCAGCTTCGTGCTCTACGAAGCCGCCCTGCACACGCTGGTCGGTGGCCGCGAGGCGATGCGCAGGCAACTCGATCACCTGCTGGAGGTGGGGAACGCCCGGAACGTGTCGCTTCAGGTTCTCCCTGCCCGCCAGGGCGTGTACGCCGGGCTCGGAGGACCCTTCGTGCTGCTGGAGAACGCCGAGCTTGAGCGCCACGCCTTTGAGGAAGGGCAAGAGACCGGCGTCCTGCACACGGACCCCGAGAGGATCAGCAACCTCACGAAGCGCCATGCCATGATCCGTATGCAGGCTCTCAGCGCTGAAGAATCGGCAGAGTTCATCAGGAAGTTGGCCGAGGAATGATGCTCCCTGAGCAGACGTGGTTCAAGTCCAGTCATAGCGGTAGCGAGGGCACCGCGTGCGTCGAGGTCGCCCTCACCCCCCACACCGTCCACATACGTGACTCCAAACGCCGGGACGGCCCCCACCTGTCCATACCCGCCCCCGCCTGGGCCGGCTTCCTCGACTACGCGTCGCGCGCCTGATCCCCCGCCGTCGCCACCGCCGCCAGGCCGCCCACCAGCAGCCCCGCGAAGCCCCTCGCCCACTCCGGGTCCACCGGCTCCGCGCTGACCAGGGTGCGGTGGACGACCGCGCCGGCGATCACGTCGAAGATGAGGTCCGCGGTGCGGGCGGCCGCTGTGGGGTCGTCCTCGTGGGGGAGTTCGCCCCGGAGCTGGGCGCGGGTGCGGCCCAGGAGGACGAGGGACTTCTGGCGGTCGACGATCGCCGAGCGGATGCGTTCGCGCAGGGCGTCGTCCCGGGTCGACTCCGCCACCACGGCCATCAGGGCCGTCTTCGTCTCCGGCCGCTCCAGGAGCGCTGCGAACTGCAGGACCACGCCCTCGATGTCGGCCTGCAGGCTGCCGCGGTCCGGGAGTTCCAGGTGTTCGTCGAAGAGAGCCGCGACCGCGTCCACGACCAGTTCGCTCTTGCCCGCCCAGCGGCGGTAGAGGGTGGTCTTGGCGACGCCGGCGCGCGCCGCCACGTCGCCCAGGGTCAGCTTTCCCCAGCCCAGCTCGACCAGCGCCTCGCGCGTCGCGCTGAGGATCGCCCGGTCGGCCGCGGCGCTGCGCGGGCGGCCCGTGCGGGCCGGGCGGTCGCCGCGCGGACCGGGCGCGGGGGAGGGGGCTGCGGTCATGGACTGGACCTTACCGCCGGGTAGCGATACGGGTATGAGCCAGATCACCGGGAAGGCTTGCCCCGGGAGGGGGGCTTCCAGTTACGCTACGACCCGTAGCGTAAGAGCGACAACCACGGACGCCAGGTGGGGACCCGGCGTCATTGCCCACGCTGCATTTTTCCGGTTCGCCCGGGCGAGGGGGGAGGATGGGCCCATGCAGCCACGGAACATGTCCATGAGTGGAGTGGTCGACCTCGCCGCGGTGAAGGCGGCCGGCGAAGCGAAGCAGAAGGCGGAGCAGGCGCGCGCGGAAGCGGCGCGCCACGGCGGCGTGCCGGCCGCCGGTGCGGGCCGTCTCGTCTTCGACGTCGACGAAGCGGGTTTCGACCAGGAAGTCCTGCAGCGCTCCGCCGAGGTGCCGGTCGTCATCGACTTCTGGGCCGACTGGTGCGAGCCGTGCAAGCAGCTCGGCCCGCTGCTGGAGCGGCTGGCGCAGGAGTACGCGGGCCGGTTCGTGCTCGCCAAGGTCGACGTCGAGGCCAACCAGCTGCTCTTCCAGCAGTTCGGCGTGCAGTCCATCCCCGCCGTCTTCGCGGTGGTCGCCGGCCAGGCGCTGCCGCTCTTCCAGGGCGCGGCCCCCGAGGCGCAGATCCGCGAGGTGCTGGACCAGCTCGTCGCGGTGGCGGAGCAGCGCTTCGGCATCGTCGGCGCGCCCGTCGCTGGCGGCGAGGCGGCGGAGGCCGCGCCGCAGGCCCCGGCCGGCCCGTACGACTCGGCCCTGAGCGCCGCGCACGAGGCGCTGGACGCCGGTGACCTGGGCGGCGCCGTGCGCGCCTACGAGAACGTCCTGTCCGACGACCCGGCCAACGCCGAGGCCAAGCTGGGCCTGGCGCAGGCCCAGCTGCTGCGCCGCGTGCAGGACATGGACGCGGCGCAGGTGCGCAAGGCCGCCGCGGACGCGCCCGGCGACGTGCCGGCGCAGATCGCGGCAGCCGATCTCGACCTGGTCGGCGGGCACGTCGCGGACGCCTTCGGGCGGCTGATCGACGTCGTGAAGAAGTCGGCCGGCGAGGACCGCGACGCGGCCCGCGTGCGGCTGCTGGAGCTGTTCGAGGTGATCGGCCCCGACGACCCGCGGGTGGCGGCGGCGCGCACGGCGCTGTCGCGCGCGTTGTTCTGAGGGACCCCGTTCCACCTGGGTCCCAGGCGGAACAACCGCCGCGCTTTACCAAATCTTGGCAATCGCGGCCCCTGTTACTGCAAGTAAGAAGAGCCCGGGCGTTCGCCCGGGTTCTTCTCGTTTTCTTCGCTTCTTTCCGGGCACGCTGCGGCACCGCCTCCCGGAGGGTCGATGCGGACCGGCCACCCCATGGTTATCGGCCCGTTACTCGCCAGTAATCAACCTCTTGTGCCCCGGCCGTGAATGCATCACGATCGGCCCAGCCCGGTCCGTTCCGCGTTCCGGCCATCCGGCCGGCATGTCGTGACGGGTCCCCACCGGGTCGGCCGGCGCGCCTGCGCCGGCTTGTGGGACAGGGGGGTCCCCGCCGCCAACGGCGGGGCCTGTTCCGGCGGTTGCGCGAAGGCGTGGCCAGTGGTTGTCGCTCGGGGGTGAACGCCGGTGATGCATCGGGCGCGATCGGCGCCGTCGCACACGACGGCGCTCTCCTTCCCGAGGACGTAGCGCTTCTCCCATCCCGGGAGCGGGCCCCGGCCCCTCCCGGAGGTGTACGTCCGAGAAGGAGGAAAGTCGTGAAGTCCCAGACTCGTGGTGGGACCAGATGGCGGCGGTTCGCCGTGGTCATGGTGCCCAGCGTCGCGGCGACGGCCGCGATCGGCGTGGCCATCGCCCAGGGCGCCCTCGCGGCGTCGTTCAGCGTTTCGGGCCAGCAGTTCCAGGTGAAGGCCGAGAGCCTGCATGGCTGGGGATTCGTCCAGTACGGCGCGGTCGACAAGACCAAGAAGGGCGACAAGCCCGTCGCGGTGGTCGGCATCAACACGGCCAAGATCACCAAGCTCTGTCAGGCCGTGACCGTCCCCACCCCGTTCGGCGAGGTGGGGATGAAGCTGGAGGCCGGCAACGACAAGCAGGTCGAGGCGACCAAGCTCTACATCGACGCCGACGACCTCAAGGCCAACGCCAAGTTCACCAACGTGGACATCGGCGTCTCCGTCAGCGACACGTCCAAGGGTCCCGGCCCCGCCAAGCCGGGCGAGGACAACCGGGGCGCGTACGTGCCCGGCTCCTTCGCCCAGCAGGCGGACGAGGTGGAGTTCACCGACGTCGACCAGCGAGCCTGGGCGACCTCGGCCGGAACGTTCACGCTCCCCGGTCTGCACATGGGCGTCAGCATGGGCGCCGCCAAGTGCTGACCCCCTCGATGCACTGAACGGCCGGGCGCGGGGCGGCACTTGGCGTCCCCGTGCCCGTACCGTTCGTCGCACACGTACCACCGATTCGCCAGTCCCGAGGAGCTGTACACCATGAGCGCCGACACGCGACCACGGCTGATCGTCAACTTCGGCCGCACCCGCCGTTCGTTCTGGGACTGGCGGGGCCGACGTCCGTTCTGGGGCGGGCTGCTCTGCATCCTGGCCGGCGTCCCGATCATGTACATCCCGTACCAGACCATGACCCTGGGCGACCTGCACATCCGCATGGCCACCACGGCCGGCGCCGGCTCGCTGATCATCGGCGTGCTGCTCGTCGTGCTCGGCCTGACCCTGTGGTTCCAGCCGCAGTCGAGGGTCTTCGCCGGGGTCGCCGCGATCCTGCTCGCCCTGGTCTCCCTGGTCGTCTCGAACTTCGGCGCCTTCCTCATCGGCTTCCTCCTCGCCCTCATCGGCGGGGCCCTCGGCGTCTCCTGGGCGCCGGGCCGGCCGGCCGTCGCCGCCGTGCCGTCCGCCGCCACCGCCACCGGGCCGAGCCCGGTCGAGGACATCGACGGGGGCCGCCGTGCCGACTGAGGAAGAGCCCACCACCCGTGCGAGATGCGGCCCGCGCCACGCGGCGCCCCGCAAGCCCCTGCTCTCCCGGGTGCCCGCGGGCAAGGCGATAGCCCTCGCGGCGATGCCGACCGCGGTCCTCATGGGCATGGGCTTCACCCCGACGCTGGCCGAGGCCAAGCCGGTGGTGCCGCCGGGCCCGTTCGGCGACGCGCAGTGCGCGACCGCGCCGGACGCGGCCGCTGACACCGACGCCGCGGGGAAGCCGGTGCCCAAGGCGGACGACGCGAGCCCCGGCGCCGAGCCCGCACCGCAGGACGGATCCTCGCCGGCCGCGCCGGGCACGGCGGGCGAGGGCAAGGACAGTGCTGCGAGCCGGGGTCGCGAGCCCTCCGGCTCGCCGGCCGCGGTGCCCCTGCCCGTTCCGCTGCCGAAGACCGGGACGACGACCGGCACGACCGGCACGACGACCGGGTCCGCGCCCGTCGTCCCGCCCGCCGCGCCGTCGGCCTCCCCCTCGCCGTCGGCCACGCGGGCGAAGAACCCGCTGGATCCCCTGGGCCTCGGGGACAAGCTGAGCGATCTCCTGAACGGCGGGCGGAAGGTTTCTCCTTCCCCGTCGACGTCACCGTCGCCGCCCACGCCGCCCGCCGGGCCGTCCCCGGCCGCGTCGCCGTCGGCCGGTGGCTCGTCGGCCGGTGGTCCGTCGTCGGGTGCGGCCAAGGGCAAGGCACCCGCGGCCACGCCGTCCCCGGGGGCCCCGTCCACGCCGTCCCCCGGAGCGTCCGCCAAGGAGCCCGGCGCGCCCGGCGCAACGCCCTCGGCCGGGCCGTCGGGCACTCCGTCGCCGGGCGCCACCGCGAGCCCGGGCGCGACCCCCGGCACGCCGCCGCCGTGCCCGCCCTCGCGCGTCGTGGACGAGAACGAGAAGCGCGCCTTCCCCAACCAGCCCTGGTACCTGGAGGCGAGCAGGCTCACCCTCAAGGGCCTGACCTACGAGGGCGTCAAGCGGATCACGATGGTGAACGGCCAGCAGAAGCCGGTGCTGAAGTTCACCGCGGACGCCCTGGAGATCAGGGACCTGCACCAGATCGTCAACAACCAGGGGAAGCAGTACCACGTCACGGGCGTGGGAACGACGTCCACCGTTTCGGCCGGGAAGATCACCATGTACACGGAGGAGCTGAAGGGCAAGCTCCTGGGCATCCTGCCCTCGACGCAGTCGCCCTCCAGCCTTCCCCCGCTGATCCCGGGTGTGAAGCTGCCGATACCGATCTTCTTCACGGACGTGAAGATCCGCCAGTCCGGCCAGTACGGCGGGACGCTGCACATCCCCAACCTGCACCAGTACCTGACGGACGGCACGTACCCCTGATCAGGAGCTCGCCCGGCTTCCCGGGCGGGAAAAGGACAACGGCCGCCACCCCGCAGGGGGTGGCGGCCGTCGTGCTGCGCGAACCTAGCGGTTCTCGCCCAGGTGGTGCACCCGGACCATGTTGGTGGTGCCGGGGATGCCGGGCGGGGAGCCGGCCGTGATGATCATGGTGTCGCCCTCGTTGTAGCGCTTGAGCTTCAGCAGCTCGGCGTCCACGAGGTCGACCATGGCGTCGGTGTTGTCGACGTGCGGCACGACGAAGGTCTCCACGCCCCAGCTCAGCGCCAGCTGGTTGCGGGTCGAGGCGTCCGTGGTGAAGGCCAGGATCGGCTGGGCCGTGCGGTAGCGGGACAGGCGGCGGGCCGTGTCACCGGACTTGGTGAAGGCGACCAGCGACTTGGCGCCCAGGAAGTCCGCGATCTCGCAGGCCGCGCGGGCGACCGAGCCGCCCTGCGTGCGCGGCTTCTTGCCCGGGACCAGCGGCTGCAGGCCCTTGGAGAGCAGTTCCTGCTCGGCGGCCTCGACGATGCGGGACATCGTCTTGACCGTCTCGATCGGGTAGGCGCCGACCGAGGACTCGGCGGAGAGCATGACCGCGTCCGCGCCGTCCAGGATCGCGTTGGCGACGTCGGACGCCTCGGCGCGGGTGGGGCGCGAGTTGGTGATCATCGACTCCATCATCTGGGTCGCGACGATCACCGGCTTGGCGTTGCGGCGGCACATCTCGATGAGGCGCTTCTGCACCATCGGGACGCGCTCCAGCGGGTACTCCACCGCCAGGTCGCCACGGGCCACCATCACACCGTCGAAGGCCATGACGACCTCGGCCATGTTCTCGACGGCCTGGGGCTTCTCGACCTTGGCGATCACCGGCACCCGGCGGCCGACCTCGTCCATGACGCGGTGGACGTCGTTGACGTCCTTGGCGTCGCGGACGAAGGACAGCGCGACCATGTCGCAGCCCATCGCGAGCGCGAACTTCAGGTCCTCGATGTCCTTCTCGGACAGCGCCGGGACGTTCACGGCCGCGCCGGGCAGGTTGATGCCCTTGTGGTCGGAGATGACGCCGCCTTCGATGACGATCGTCTTCACGCGGGGGCCGTCGACCTCGGTGACGCGCAGCTCGACGTTGCCGTCGTTGATCAGGACCTGGTCGCCCTTGGTGACGTCACCGGGCAGGCCCTTGTAGGTCGTGCCGCAGATGGTGCGGTCGCCGGGGACGTCCTCGGTGGTGATGGTGAACTCGTCGCCGCGCACCAGCTCGACGGGGCCGTCCGCGAAGGTCTCCAGGCGGATCTTCGGGCCCTGCAGGTCGGCGAGGACGCCGACCGCGCGGCCGGTCTCCTCCGCGGCCTTGCGGAGGCGGATGTACCGCTCCTCGTGCTCCGCGTGGGTCCCGTGGCTCATGTTGAAACGGGCCACGTTCATGCCGGCCTCGATCAGCGTCTTCAGCTGATCGAAGGAGTCGACGGCGGGGCCCAGGGTGCAGACGATTTTGGAACGGCGCATGGGGCAGATCCTATCGGTTTGTTTCGGAGCGGAATATTCGAGCTGTGGGAACGACCAAGGAATGATCGTGGATCAAGAGCTGACCAGCGCGTACGTCTGAGTGGCGATCTCCAGCTCCTCGTCGGTGGGCACCACGGCCACCGCGACCCGGGCGTACTCGGGGGAGATCAGGCGCGCCTCGCCGGAGCGGATGCCGTTGAGGCCGGCGTCCACGACCAGGCCCAGCTCCTCCAGGCCGGCCACGGCCGCCTCGCGCACCGGAGCGGCGTTCTCGCCGACGCCCGCCGTGAAGGCCACGGCGTCGACCCGGCCGAGGACCGCGTAGTAGGCGCCGATGTACTTCTTCAGCCGGTGCACGTAGATGTCGAAGGCGAGCGCAGCCTGCTCGTCGCCCTCGTCGATGCGCCGGCGGATCTCGCGCATGTCGTTGTCGCCGCACAGTCCGATCAGACCGCTCTTCTTGTTCAGGAGCGAGTCGATCTCGTCGACGGACATCCCGGCGTTGCGGGAGAGGTGGAGGATGACCGCCGGGTCGATGTCACCGGAACGGGTGCCCATGACCAGGCCCTCCAGCGGGGTCAGGCCCATGGAGGTGTCGACGCAGCGGCCGCCGCGGACGGCGGAGGCGGAGGCGCCGTTGCCCAGGTGCAGGACGATGACGTTGACCTCGGACGGGTCCTTGTCCAGCAGCCGGGCCGTCTCGCGGGAGACGTAGGCGTGCGAGGTGCCGTGGAAGCCGTAGCGGCGGATCCTGTGGGCGTCGGCGGTGTCGGCGTCGATCGCGTAGCGGGCGGCGGACTCCGGCATCGTCGTGTGGAAGGCGGTGTCGAAGACCGCGACCTGCGGCAGGTCGGGGCGCAGGGCCTGCGCGGTGCGGATGCCGGTGATGTTGGCCGGGTTGTGCAGCGGGGCCACCGGGATCAGCCGCTCGATCTCCGCCAGCACCTCGTCGGTGATCACGGTCGGCTCGGTGAACTTCTGGCCGCCGTGCACCACGCGGTGGCCGATCGCGGCCAGCTCCGGCGAGTCCAGGCCCAGCCCGTCGGCGGCCAGTTCCTGCGCGACGGCCTGCAGCGCGGCGTCGTGGTCGGCGATGGCCTCCTCGCGCTCGCGCTTGGCGCCGTCCGTCGCGAGCGGGGTGTGCGCCAGCCGCGAGGTCTCCTCGCCGATGCGCTCGACCAGCCCGACGGCCAGCCGGGCACCGTCGGCCATGTCGAGGAGCTGGTACTTCAGCGAGGACGAGCCGGAGTTGAGGACGAGGACTCGGGTGGCGTTGGCAGTCATCAGGACTTTCCGGGTTGTGGAGCGTGTGGGGGTGTGTGGGGCGTGCCGGGTGCGGCGCGGGGACCGCGGGCCCGGCGTCCGGCCCCCGGCCGGCCGCAGGGGCCCGGCGGGCGCGTTGCCCGCCGGATGCCCGTACGGCCGTACGGACGCCGGACCGGACGGTCAGGGTTCCGTGCGCTCGCTGCGCTGCTCGCCCTGCGCCTGGATGGCGGTGATGGCGACGGTGTTGACGATGTCCTGCACCAGCGCACCGCGCGAGAGGTCGTTGACCGGCTTGCGCAGGCCCTGCAGGACCGGGCCGACCGCGACGGCGCCGGCCGACCGCTGCACGGCCTTGTAGGTGTTGTTACCCGTGTTGAGGTCCGGGAAGACCAGCACGGTGGCCTTGCCGGCCACCTCGGAGCCGGGCAGCTTGGTCTTCGCCACCGCCGCATCCACGGCGGCGTCGTACTGGATCGGGCCCTCGACCTTCAGGTCCGGGCGGCGCTCGCGCACCAGCTCGGTGGCCTTGCGGACCTTGTCCACGTCCGCGCCGGAGCCGGAGGTGCCGGTGGAGTACGACAGCATCGCGATCCGCGGTTCCACGCCGAACTGGGTGGCGGTCGCCGCGGACTGGATGGCGATGTCCGCGAGCTGCTCGGCGTTCGGGTCGGGGTTGACCGCGCAGTCGCCGTAGACCAGGACCCGGTCGGCCAGGCACATGAAGAAGACGGAGGAGACGATCTGGGCGCCCGGCGCCGTCTTGATGATCTCGAAGGCAGGGCGGATGGTGGCGGCGGTGGAGTGCACCGCGCCGGAGACCATGCCGTCGGCCAGGCCCTCCTGGACCATCAGGGTGCCGAAGTAGGAGACGTCGGCGACGACGTCGTGGGCCAGCTCGACGGTCATGCCCTTGTGGGCGCGCACCTTCGCGTAGAGCTCGGCGAAGCGCTCGCGCAGCGGCGAGGTCTGCGGGTCGATGAGCTGGGCGCCGCCCAGGTCGATGCTCAGCTCGGCGGCGCGCTTGCGGATCGCGTCCTCCTCGCCCAGCAGGATGAGGTCGCACACGTCACGGCGCAGCAGTACGTCCGCGGCGCGCAGCACGCGCTCCTCGGTGCCCTCGGGCAGGACGACGCGGCGGCGGGCCGAGCGGGAGCGCTCGATCAGCTCGTGCTCGAACATCATCGGCGTGACGCGGCCGGAACGGGCCACCGAGATGCGGTTCGTCAGCGCCGCGGTGTCCACGTGCCGCTCGAACAGGCCGAGGGCGGTCTCCGCCTTGCGCGGCGAGGCCGTCTCCAGCTTGCCCTCGACCGCGAAGAGCTCGGCCGCGGTCGGGAAGGAGCCGCCCGGCACCGAGACGACCGGCGTGCCCGGCGCCAGCCGGCCGGCCAGCGCCAGGATGTCCGGGCCCGGCCGCTCGTCCAGGGTCAGCAGCACGCCCGCGATGGGCGGGGCGCCGGCGCTGTGCGCGGCGAGCGCGCCGACGATCAGGTCGACGCGGTCCCCGGGGGTGACCACGAGGCAGCCCTCGGTCAGCGCGGGCAGGAAGACCGGCAGCATGGCGCCGCCGAAGACGAAGTCCTTCGCGTCGCGCGAGAGGCCCGCGTCGTCGCCCAGGAGCACCTCGGCGCCCAGCTTCTGCACGATCTGCCGCACGGTCGGCGCGGAGAGCGAGCCGTCCTCGGGCAGCGCGTAGCAGGGCACCGGCAGCGTCGCGGACAGGCGCTCGGCGATGGCCTCGCGGTCGGCCGGTGCGACGCGGTTGACGACGAGGGAGACCACGTCGCAGCCCAGCGACTCGTAGGCGCGGTAGGCGTTGACGGCCTCGGCCCGCACGGACTCGGCCGACTGCTCCTGGCCGCCGACGACCGTGATCACGGATGCGGCGAACTCGTTGGCCAGGCGGGCGTTCAGGGCGAGCTCGTCGGGGAGGGTCGTGCCGGCGAAGTCGGTGCCGAGGACGAGCACGTACTCGTAGTGGCGGGCCACCGCGTGGAAGCGCTCGACGAGGCGGGAGACCAGTTCGTCCGTGCCGCGCTCGGCCTGCAGGGCGGCCGCCTCGTTGTAGGTCAGGCCGACGACGCTCTCCGCGGTCTGCGCCAGCCGGTAGCGGGAGCGCAGCAGGTCGAAGAGGCGGTCGGGTCCGTCGCCGTGGAAGAGGGGGCGGAACACGCCCACCTTCTCCACGTGCCGGGTCAGGAGCTCCATGACTCCCAGCTCGATGACCTGACGCCCGTCGCCCCGGTCGGTGCCGGTCACGTACACGCTGCGCGTCACGCGTGCTCTCCTTGATGCCCTAGTGCTTCGCCGAGTGTTCTTCGGACTGTTATTCGGAAGAAATTAGACCCGTTAAGGTGGCCTTGCCCTCTTGACAATACCTGCGACCGTGGATAAGGCGCGCGTCAAGGGGGTGATGGCGGAGTACCGCACTACCGCCCGGCCCGTGAAAGAATCGGTCCGGCTCACAGGTACCAGTAGCGAGCAGGAGACACAGCACGATGCGCATCGGAGTCCTCACCGCGGGCGGAGACTGCCCTGGCCTGAACGCTGTCATCCGTTCGGTGGTACACCGGGCGCTTGTCGGCCACGGCGACGAGGTCATCGGCTTCGAGGACGGCTTCAAGGGGCTGCTCGAAGGCCGCCACCGCAAGCTCGACCTGGACGCCGTCAGCGGCATCCTGGCCCGTGGCGGCACCATCCTCGGCTCGTCCCGCCTGGAGCGCGCCCGGCTGCGCGAGGCGTGCGAGAGCTCCAAGGAGCTCGCCCGCGACCTCGGCATCGACGTGCTGATCCCGATCGGCGGCGAGGGGACGCTCACCGCGTCCAAGATGCTCTCCGACGCGGGCCTGCCCGTCGTCGGCGTCCCCAAGACCATCGACAACGACATCTCCTCCACGGACCGCACCTTCGGTTTCGACACCGCCGTGGGCGTCGCCACGGAGGCCATCGACCGCCTCAAGACCACTGCCGAGTCCCACCAGCGGGTGATGGTCGTCGAGGTCATGGGCCGCCACGCCGGCTGGATCGCCCTGGAGTCCGGCATGGCCGGCGGCGCCCACGGCATCTGCCTGCCCGAGCGCGCCTTCGACCCGGCCGACCTGGTGAAGATGGTGGAGGAGCGCTTCGCCCGCGGCAAGAAGTTCGCCGTCATCTGCGTCGCCGAGGGTGCCCACCCCGCCGAGGGGACCATGGACTACGCCAAGGGCGCCATAGACCAGTTCGGCCACGAGCGCTTCGCCGGCATCGGCACCAAGCTCGCCGGCGAGCTGGAGCGCCGCCTGGGCAAGGAGGCCCGCCCGGTCATCCTCGGCCACGTGCAGCGCGGCGGCACGCCGACCGCGTACGACCGCGTCCTCGCCACCCGCTTCGGCTGGCACGCCGTCGAGGCCGCCCACCGCGGCGACTTCGGCAAGATGACCGCGCTGAAGGGCACGCACATCGAGATGGTGCCGCTGGCGGACGCGGTGACCGAGCTCAAGCGCGTCCCGGAGAACCGGATGAACGAGGCGGAGTCGGTCTTCTAGTCCGTACTTCTCCGCGGGCCTTCTCCGCGAGAGTGTGACGGAAGGGCGGTGGGTCCCCTGGACCCACCGCCCTTCCGCGTCCGCGCTCCCCGGGGCGGGGCTCACTGCGCCCCGATCGCCTCCAGCGCGTCGAGCTTCGCCGCCCGGCGGGCCGGCCAGACCGCGGCCAGGACGCCCACCGCGAGCGCCAGCAGGAGGAACACCCCGATCCGGCCCCACGGCACGACCATCGCGTACTGCGGGAAGGACGAGCGCAGCAGGTGGCCGCCGGACCAGGCGAGGAACACGCCGACCGCGACGCCGAGCACCGCGCCGAACAGCGCGATCACCACGGCCTCCAGCCGGACCATCTGCTTGACCTCGCGGCGCGCCAGGCCGATCGCCCGCAGCATCCCTATCTCCCGCGTCCGCTCGAAGACCGACATGGCCAGGGTGTTGACCACGCCGACGACCGCGATGACGACGGCCATGCCCAGCAGCCCGTACACGAGGTAGAGGACGTCGTCGATGTCCCCGGCCTCGGCGCGGCGCAGGTCGTCCTGGCTCTGGACCTTGACGACCGGGTTGCCGCCGAGCGCCTCCTTGATCGTGCGGGGGAGGCCCCCGGCCCGGCCGGGGGCGGCCTTCACCAGCACCTGGTCGTCGCGCACCTTCTCCAGGTGCGGATCCAGGAGGGCGGGTGCGGTGAGGACGGAGGACAGCACGTCGTTGTCCCGGTAGACGGCCGCGACGCGCGGGGCGGCCTTCTTCCCGTCGGCGAACTCCATCGGCAGCGTGGCACCGGGCCTCAGGCCGTGGTCCTTCGCGAACGTCTCGGAGACCGCGACGGCGGCGGTGCCGCGCACGTCGGAGAGGGAGCCGCCGGCCATGCGGACGTCCGTCACCTCGGCGACGGCCGCGACGTCCGTGGCGAGGGCCGTGGCCGGGCGGTCGCCCGACCGGAAGCCGGCCGAGCGCAGCGGAACGGCCGCGGCGACCCCGGGCCGGCCGGCGAGCGTTCCGGCGATCTCGGGGGAGAGGCCGAGGTGGCTGGAGGAGCTCACCTTGTAGTCGGCCGTCAGGTCCTTCATGCCCATCGTGGCCATGCCCCGGTCGGCCGAGACGGCGGCCACGGTCAGGCCGGTGAGCAGCGTCAGGCCGATCATCAGGGCGGACGCGGTGGCGGCGGTACGACGCGGGTTGCGCAGCGCGTTCTCCCGGGCGAGCTTGCCGCTGATGCCGGAGAGGCGGACGGCGAGCCTGCCGAAGAGCTTCACGAACGGGCGGGAGAGCAGCGGGGCCAGGACGATGACGCCCGCGAGGGTGAGCGCCGAGCCGGCCATGGCGTACGTCAGGCCCTTGCTGTCCTTGAACGTGGTGACGTACAGCATGAGCGCCACGCCGGCACCGGTGAGGACCGCGCCGATGGCGTTGCGCAGCACCAGGCTGCGCACGGCCGGTGCCTGGTCGACGGCGGCCAGGGCCTCGACCGGCGCGATCCGCGCGGCCTTGCGGGACGGCAGCCACGCCGCGAGCACGGTCACCACGACGCCGACGCCGAGCGCGGACAGCACGGAGGCCGGTTCGACGACCAGCGGGCCGTCCGGCAGGCCGGCGCCGGTGGAGTTGAGCACCGAGCGCAGACCGGTGGCGATGCCGAGCCCCAGGGCGAAGCCCACGGCGGAGGCGATCAGGCCCAGCAGCCCGGCCTCGATCAGCACCGAGCGCACCACCTGGCGGCGGGAGGCGCCCACGGCCCGCAGCAGGGCGATCTCGCGGCTGCGCTGGGCGATGAGCATGGTGAAGGTGTTGGCGATGATGAAGACGCCGACGAAGAGGGAGATGCCGGCGAAGACCAGGAGCGTCTTGCGGATCGAGCTCGTCTGCTCGTCGATCATCCTGGACTCCGTGGCCGCGAGCTGCTTCCCGCTGCGGGCCTCGAAGGACGGCGGCAGCATCCGGCGGACGTCGGCGGTCAGCTTCTGCTGGTCGGTGCCGGGGGTCGCGGAGACGACGAGCTCGGTGAACTCGCCGGGCCTGCCGAAGAGCTTCTGCGCGGTCGTGGTGTCGAACAGCGCCAGGCCGGCGCCCGCGCTCACCCGGGGGTCGTCGGACCGGACGGTGCCGACGACCTTCTTGGTCATGACCGGGCCGTCGACGGCCATGCGGACGGTGCCGCCGACCGTGACGCCGAGCTTCCCGGCGGTCCTCACGTCCAGGGCGATCTCGCCCTCGCTCGCGGGGCCACGGCCCTTGACCAGCGGGTAGCGGCTGTCCTTGCCGTCCTTGCCGGGTACGTAGTTGGCGCCGTCGCTGCCCCAATCGCCGCCGACGGGGTCGCCGTGCCGGTCCGCGATCACGGGGGTGCCCGTGACGGACGGGCGTACGGAGGCGACGCCCGGCAGGGCGCCGATCCGCCGGACCATCCCGGAGTCGAGGACGCTCCGGTCCTCGGCGTCGGCGCCGAGGCCGGGGCGGCCGCCCCCGGTGACGGAGACGGCGACGTCGTCGAGGCTCTTGGCCATCCGGTCGCGGTAGGCGCTGCCGACGGAGTCGCTGAAGACGAGGGTGCCGGAGACGAAGGCGGTGCCGAGGAGGACCGCGAGGGCGGTCATCATCAGCCGGGTCTTGTGCGCGAGGAGGTTGCGCAGGGCGGTACGGAACATGGTGGCTGGGTCAGTCCTGAGGTTCGAGTCCGGCGGGGATCAGCTCGTACGGCCCTTGGCGTCGGAAGCGGGGGTCCGGTGGTTCCCCCCGGGAAATCGCCGCATGCGGTCGAGGACGGCGTCGGCGGTGGGCTCGCGCATCTCGTCGACGATGCGGCCGTCGGCGAGGAAGACGACGCGGTCGGCGTACGAGGCGGCGACCGCGTCGTGGGTGACCATGACGACGGTCTGCTGGAGCGCCCGTACGGACTCGTGGAGGAAGCCCAGCAGCTCGGCGCCCGAGCGGGAGTCGAGGTTTCCGGTCGGCTCGTCCGCGAAGATGATCTCCGGCTGGGCGGTGAGCGCACGGGCCACGGCCACGCGTTGCTGCTGGCCGCCGGAGAGCTGGCTCGGCCGGTGGGCGAGGCGGCCGGAGAGGCCGAGCGTGGTGACGACCTGCTGCAGCCACTGCGGGTCGGGCTTGCGGCCCGCGATGTCCATGGGGAGCGTGATGTTCTCCAGGGCGCTGAGGGTCGGCAGCAGGTTGAACGCCTGGAAGACGAAGCCGATCCGGTCCCGGCGCAGCTCGGTGAGCTGCCGGTCGCCGAGCGAGCCCAGTTCGACGTCGCCGATCCGGGTGGAGCCGGAGGAGATGGTGTCGAGTCCGGCCATGCAGTGCATCAGCGTCGACTTGCCGGAGCCGGAGGGCCCCATGATCGCGGTGAACTCGGCCCGGCGGAACTCCACGGAGACCGAGTCCAGCGCGGCCACGCGCGTCTCGCCCTGCCCGTAGACCTTGCTCAACGCGGTGGCGCGGGCGGCGACGACGCCGGAGCGGGGGATGTGGGGAACGGCGTGGGGAGCCGGGTACGACACGGGGTCTCCTCCGGGAGGGGAACGGGGGGAGGGCGGAATCAACGGTTCCCATCCTTGTGGCGGGCGACCCGCGAAACGTCAGCCGGAGGGCCGGAAAGCGGCGTCGGACTGTGGGGCTGCGGGGCTACGGCCGCGTAGTCCTTGAGACGGACGGCGTCATCCCGGGGATGCAGCGGTAATCCTTAGGGGAACGGGCAGCGCTTGTCGATGTGGATGTTCTATGGTGCAAGCATGGCCATCACGACGATTCAGGTCACACGGGAGACCCGCGATCACCTCGCCGAACTCGCCAAGGAACGCGGCTTGACCCTCGGCCAGCTGGTCGAAGCCCTGGCCGCGGAGCAGCCGACCGCCGCCCAGCGTGCCGAGCGGCTTGCCGCCGACCGGGAACACGCGCGCAGGGTGATCGGCATTGACATCAGCGACGAGGAGTTCGACCGGGCACCCGACATCCTCGGCAACATCTACAAGATCGCCGCCGAGAAGGCCCGGGTTGCCCGGAACGCCGCGGAGAACCGGGGAGCCGCTGCGTGATCATCCTTGACACCAGCGCGGTCAAGGCGGTCTTCCGTGGTCACAAGACACTGAACATGCTCGCCGGCAACATGGCCCGCACACCCGGCGATCGCCTGATCATTCCTGCGCTGTGTCTCATGCAGGCTGAAGCGGACGAGGAGAACGCCTCCCGCCCTGCTCTCTCGTACTCCTCTGTCGTCGTGGATCCCCTCGACACCGTCGCCGCCGTCAGCGTCGGCAAGATGATCCGCGACGGTTACGGCGGCCCGGATACCTGCCATGCCCTGTACTGCGCCCTGCCGCGAGCCGAATTCACCGGCATGTCGATCCTGCTGACCGGCAACGAGGGCTCCTACCCGCCCGGCGTGGTCACCGTGAACATCGACTCGCCCGGCATGCTGGGCTTCGGCTGATCCATTCCTTCACCCCTTGACCGCACCGCCGAGCGTGAAGCCTCCGGCGAGGCGGCGTGAGATGAGCGCGTACAACAAGACCACGGGTGTGGAGTAGAGGATCGAGAAGGCAGCGAGCTGGCCGTAGGCCACCTGCCCGTAGTTCCCGAAGAACGTGAAGACCGTGACCGATGCGGGCAGCTGGTCGGGGGAGAGCAACAGCATGAACGGCACGAAGAAATTCCCCCAGAGCAACGCGAAGGAGTAGGTCGACACGACGGCGACACCGGGCCCCATGAGGGGCAGCACGATGCGAGTAAGTGTCTGGAGCCATCCAGCACCGTCCGTCCAGGCGGCCTCCTCCAAGGACTTCGGGACGCCGTCCATGAAGTTCTTCATCAGCCATACGGCGAAGGGGAGTTGGGTCGCGGACATGAAGATCGCGGTGCCGTACGTCGTGTCGATCAGGTTGATCTGTACGAACAGCCCATAGACCGGCACCATCACGGCGGTGATCGGCAGGCAGGCTGTGAAGAGAAGTGTCAGCAGGTACGGGCGGTTGAAACGGGTCCGGAAGCGCGACAAGGGGTAGGCCGCGAGCGAGGCGCATGTGACGGTAAGGATCGTTGCGCTACCGCACAGCACCAAGCTGTTGACCATCGGCGTGAAGGTGATGTCGTCCGTCAGCACTGCCGAGAAGTTTTGGAACGTCGGGCTTTCCGGGGCACTCATCCGCAGGCCGGCCTTCGAGTCCACGGACGCGAACAGCAGCCACAAGAGTGGTGTGGCGAAGGCAGCGACCACTACGAGCAGTGCGGCGTCGGCGGCCAGCCGATGACGGGTGCGGCGGACGAGGAGCGGGCGCATGGCACCTCCGGGCGCGACGTGCGCGGACAGCCATGGCGAGGGTAGCGCGTGGCGGGTGCGAGGAGCATGGGGCCGGCTCGCGGAGGGTTCATGGAGTGCCTCGCCGAGGGCCCGGCAGCGCTTCGCTACCGGACCGTTCCGGGGCTCTGGTCAGTTTTTCGGGCAGAGGTTGGCCCGCACCGCGATGAGGATCTGCTCGGTTTGCTCGGTGGTGACCTGCGTTGCTCCGGAGAATCGTTTCTGCGTGAGAGATACGACCTTGGCGTGGTCGTTGGGGAACGAGTGGATCGTGCCGCAAGTGTCGCGGCCACGGCTTACCGCTCTGTCTTCCTTGCCGCCGACGAGTGCGGGTGAGATCGCACTCAGGGCGCGGATGTAGGCGGCCTGAGTGGCGGCGTCCGGCTTGGGCGGGATGCCGGCGGGGGTAGCGGCGTTCGTGGGTGCCGTCGGCGCAGGGGGCGCTGTGGTGGCGGTCGTCGGGGCTGGTGGCGGCGTGTTCTTCGAGTTGGTGCTGCCATCCTTGTCGCTGCCGCATGCGGTGAGGCCAGCGGTAGCGAGGACGACGGCGAGTAAGGCAGTGGTGCGGCGGTTCACGGTGGTTCTCCCCTGACCGGTGGACATGATCGCCTCATCCTGCGCATGCGTACGCTCCGCCACAAGGGGGGAGCGTGGCGGGATGACGGCGCGATCCTCTTGCACACACCGTGAGACGGCGGCGGCGTACGGCGAGCACGCCGAGGCCGGTGTGTGCGCAGCAGCCGTTCGGTGCCGACCGGCCGCACGCCCGTGCCAGTGGCCGGCGGGCGCGTGCCGGTGGTGTCGGCCCCCGGGCCGTGCGTCCGGTCCGGCCCGGGCTACGGGGCCCCGCGTTCAGCGGGCCGGGGAGTAGATGTGTCCGGCGAATTCGGCGACCTGGGCGTCGGGGAGGTGGCGGGCCAGGTCCGCCTCGCTGATCATGCCCACCAGGCGCTTGTTCTCGATCACCGGCAGTCGGCGGATGCGGTGGCTCTCCATTTCGTGCAGGACGTCCTCGACGTCCGCGTTCGCGTCGATCCAGCGCGGGGTGCCCTCGCACAGGTCACCGGCCGTGCACCGGGACGGGTCGTGGCCCTTCGCGAGGCACTTCACGACGATGTCGCGGTCGGTGATGATGCCGCACAGGCGGCCGGTGTCGTCGCTGACCGGCAGGGCGCCCACATTCAGCATCTGCATCACCTGGGCCGCGCGGGGCAGTGTCTCGTCGCGGGTTATCCATTGGGCGCCCGGGTGCATGATGTCCTTTGCCTTGGTCATGGTCTGCCTCCGGGGGCAGTGCGGGTCGGGTCCGCCGGCTCAGCGGCGGGCGTAGACCATTTCCGCGAATTCGGCGATCTGGTCGTCCGTGAGGTGCTGGGCCAGATCGGCCTCGCTGATCATCCCCACGAGACGCTTGTTCTCGATCACCGGGAGTCGCTTGATCCGGTGGTTCTCCATCTCGTGCAGGACGTCCTCGACATCGGCGTTCGCGTCGATCCAGCGGGGCGTTCCCTCGCACAGATCGGCGGCCGTGCACCGCGACGGGTCGATCCCCTCGGCAATGCACTTCACGACGATGTCGCGGTCGGTGACGATGCCGCACAACCGCTCGTTCTCGTCGGCGACGGGCAGTGCCCCGACGTTCAGGTCGCGCATCAGCTGGGCCGCAGTGTCCAGGGTCTCCGTCTTGGATATCCACTGGGCGCCGGGGTGCATGATCTCCTTGGCCGTCGTCATGGTCCGTCTCCTGCCTTCCGAGTGCGGGGGTGTGCCGTGCCTCTCTGATGGCACTCTCATCGTCTCCCCTCACCCGGGCCCGCGGCTATCGGAGGCATACTCCGTTCACGGGTGCGGTTCGTGCCGGGCGGGTGTCAGTGGCCGGTGCCAGACTGAGTGTCGCCGGGGAAACCCGGCCGGATCCGTCGAAGGGGCACATCGCCATGCTCACTACAGACTTTGTCGCCGGTTCTCCTTGTTGGCTCGACCTCGGCAGCCCGAACGTCGAGGGCGCCGTCGACTTCTACCGTGACGTCTTCGGCTGGGACCACCGGTCCGCGGGCCCGGAGGCGGGCGGTTACGGGATCTTCCGCAAGGACGGCAAGGACGTCGCGGCCCTCGGCCCGCTCACCGAGGAGGGCGCGAGCTCGGCCTGGACCGTCTACTTCCGGACCCTCGACGCGGACGCCACGGCCAAGGCCGCCGAGCAGGGCGGCGCCACGGTGCGGGTGGCGCCGTTCGACGCGACGGACGCCGGGCGGATGGCCTGCCTCACCGATCCGTGCGGCGCGGACTTCGCCGTCTGGCAGTCGGGCACCGTCAAGGGCCTGGAGACGGTCACCGAGCCCGGCTCGCTGTGCTGGACGGAGCTGCACACCTCCGACCCCACGGCGGCCAAGGCGTTCTACCGCGGCATCTTCGGCTGGCGCTCGGAGGACGTCAAGGTCCCCGGCATGACGTACACGGTCCTGTCCACCGCGGCCGGCGAGGACCAGCAGCGGGCCTCCTTCGGCGGCGTCGTCCCCGTCCGCGAGCCCGCCGACAAGCCGCACTGGCTGCCCTACTTCGAGGTTCCCGACGTCGACCAGGTCGTCGCCCGGACGGAGGGCAACGGCGGCTCCGTCGTCATGCCGGCCGCCGACGCCCCCGACATCGGGCGCATGGCCTGGCTGGCGGACCCGTACGGCGCGGCCTTCGCAGTCATCAAGAGCGTGACGCCTCCGGCGGAGCCGGCACCGTCGTCGGGCTGACGCCCGCGGGTGCCTCTGCCCCCCGGGGGGCTACGCGTCGGCCTTGACGCTCGCCAGCAGGGCGCGCAGCCGGTGCGGGGTGGTCCGGATGACGGTGCCGGGGGTGTCGCTCTCGCGTATGAGGACGTGCCCCACGCAATCGGCAAGTTCTACGCACTCGACGGCATCCGTCGAAAACGACGACTTTTGCCAGCGGATTTCCGACATGTCATGCCTTCACAGTTCTGCGACGATGCTGCAGACGAGGTTGCGCGTGTCGCTCGGGCTGAGAGAAAGCTCTTCGGTGCGGTCAAGGATAGTCCGGTAGTTGGACAAGTGGGCGGGCGCATCGAGCAGGGCGCTTCCCTGGGCCACATCCAGGTGGACCGTGTCCAGTTGAGGAACTGCGCCGACGGCGTAGAACGTGGACGTTCCGGCATTCGGGAAGCCGCCGGCAGTGAACGGAATCGCGCGGATGGTGACGTTGTCCCGCTCGGACGCCTCCAGTACGTGCTCCAGTTGCCGGAGAATCACCTTCGGGCCGCCGAATTGCATCCGCATCGCCGACTCGTGGATCAGAAAGGTGCAGGTGGGCGGGGTGTCCTTGTCCAGGACATCTCTGCGCCTCATGCGGAAGGAAAGCCTGCGTCGGAGTTCCGCGGGTGTCAGCCTGGGGGCCGCCGTGGCGAAGACCGCCTTTGCGTAGTCCTCCGTCTGCAGCGGGCCGGGCATATGCATGATCTGTACGGTGCGCAGTGCGCGGGCATGGTGTTCCAACTCGGCCACGTCGATGGCCCCTTTGATGACCGAGCCGCGATACTCCTCCCACCATTGCTTGCCGCGCTCCTCGGCCATCTCGGCCAGGGCCTCGACGTACGGGCGATCCGTGCAGGCATAGATGCGCGCGAGTGCTCGGACGCGTTCGGCGCTCACTCCGAAGCGGCCTGCCTCGATATTGCTGATGCCTGTGCGGTTTGTTCCCAGTTGCTCCGCGGCTTGCGGAGCGCTCAACCCGGCATGTTCACGCATCCGGCGCAGCTCCGCGCCGAGTCGCTGCTGCCGCGCTGTCGGTGCTGGTCTCGGTGGCACTACAGGTCGTCCCTCCCCTGGTGGTGCCCTCATGCTGCCACGTTGGCCACCTGATCGACGTGTCACTCCAACGGGTTTGCCGGAATTAGTAGAACCCGTTTGCCTCCCTGCTCTATGGTCGTCGCAGAGCGGAGCACCGGGTGCGAGGCGAAGCCGAAGTGCAGCCGAGCAGCAGCCAGTTGGCGCTGCTGCGCGGCCGGGCCACGGCGGGCTACGGCGCTGCGCGGACTGGCCGCAGAACCCGTGAGGAGACGAAGTCGTGGGTGGAACAACGCTCGGTGGTCCCCGGAACGTCATCGGCGACGAGCCCGTCGCCTACTACGAGATGGCCGCGCCGGCCGTCGGGCCGACGGCCCGGGTCGCAAGGGAATTCGTGACGGCCGTGCTCCGCGCAGCGGACCGGCACGCGCTCGTCGACGACGCGCGGCTCTGCGTCTCCGACGTCGTCACCAACGTCGTCCTGCACGCCCGCGTGTCCGTGCTGGCCGTCGAGATGACCGTCCACGGGGACCGGGTCGTCGTGGCCGTACGGGACGACGACCCGGCCCGGCGGCCGTACCACCGTCAGGCCGGTCCCGACGAGGAAAGCGGCAGGGGGCTGATGCTCGTACGCACCATTTCCTGCGAGTCGGGGGTGACCTTGGTCTGGGACGGGCTCGACCTGACCGGTAAGCGTGTCTGGTTCGTTCTGTGCGAGCAGGAGTCGTGCCCGGTACCGGCATAGCCCGCAGCTGCTCCTACACCTCCTCCCTCAGCAGCCGCACGTACACCGCCGCGAAGACGGCTCCCACGAGCAACAGCAGCAGGGCCACGGCCGTTCCGTAGCCGATCAGTGCCTTGAGGAACGCCTGGTCGTACATGAACACCGGCAGGGTCTGGCTGCGGTTGCCCGGGCCGCCGCGGGTCATGGCCCAGATGAGGCCGAAGACCGACAGCGTCTGCAGGGTGTTGAGCATGAGGTTGGTGCCGATCGACCGGCGCAGCAGGGGCAGGGTGATGTGGACGAAGCGGCGCAGGCCGCTCGCACCGTCGACCTCCGCCGCCTCGGTGATGTCGCGGGGGATGTCCGACAGGGCGGCCGCGTAGACCAGCATCGAGAAGGCCGTGCCGCGCCAGACGTTGGCGAACGAGACGGCGAGGATGGGCAGGGTGAACAGCCAGTTCTGCTGCGGCAGGTGCAGCCACTCCAGAATGGCGTTGAGCGTGCCGCGCCGGTTGAAGAAGGTGTAGAGCAGGAAGCCCGCCACGATCTCGGGCAGGACCCAGGCGGCGACCACCACCGTGCCCGTCAGGGTGCGGACGCCACGGGACGCGCGCCGCATGAGCGCGGCCAGGGCGAAGCCCAGCGTGTTCTGGCCGACGATCGACGACAGGACCGTGAAGAGCAGCGTGAGCAGCACCGCGTTGCGGAAGTCCGGGTCCGCGAGGGCGCGGCGGAAGTTGGCCAGGCCCACGAAGGAGGCCGAGGACTGGCCGGTGAGCTGGGTGTCGGTGAAGGCCAGGTAGACGCAGTACGCGATCGGGCCGGCCAGGAGGAGGAGCAGCAGGAGCGTCGCCGGCGCCAGCGGGAGCCAGCGGGCGGCGTTGCGGGTTCCCCCGGCACCGCGGCGGGTGCCGTGCGCCGTCCGCGCCACACCCTTCCCCTTCGCGCCGCCGGACCCGCACGCGGCGGTCCTCGCGCGTTCCCTCATCGCGTCGTCACACCCGACGCGCCCGCGATCGACCGCAGCCGCTCGTCGTAGCGCCGCGCCGCCTGCGCCGCGTCCGCGTCGCCCGTCGTGACCGACTCCATCGCCTCCTGGATCGCGTTCGACACCTGCGGATACACGGGCAGCGCCGGGCGGTAGTGGGTGTTCTCGACCAGGCTCGTGAAGAACTCGATGCCCGGCATCGACTCCCGGTAGCGGGTGGTCGACGCCACGTCGTCCCGCACGGCGATCTGCGCGTCGCGCACCGTCCACTCGGTCGCGTTGGGCAGCGTCTGCAGCGTCTCGATGACCTGCCAGGCGAGGTCGGCCTTGGCCGACTTGGCGCTGATGGCCCACGTCCAGCCGCCGGACAGGCTCACCCGGCCCGGTGCCGTGCCGTCCTTCGTCGGGAAGGCGGCCCGGCCCATGACGTGGGGCCACTCCGGCCACGGGGAGGGGCCGTCGGCCAGCCAGTTCTTGGCGAGCCACGAGCCGTCGAGCGCGATGGCCAGCTTGCCGCGCGGAAGCCAGTCGGTGGCGACGACGGTGGTGACGTTCGGGTCGAGCGCCTCGGAGGGCTCGGGGCCGAGCTTCTCGGCGTAGACGGTCCGGACGAAGTCCAGGGCGTCCTTGAAGCCCTGGCCGCCCGCCACCCACTTCTTCGCCGCGGGGTCGTACAGAGGGTCGGCCCCTGTCCCGTAGAGCAGCATCTCGAAGCCCTGCATGGCCGCCGCCTCGCCCGCGCCCTTGCCGGTGTAGACGTTGAGGGGAATCACGCCGGGGAGCTTGCGCTTGATGACCCGGGCGGCGTCGAGCACGTCCTTCCAGCTGTGCGGCCACCAGTCCTTGGGCAGCCCGGCCTTGGACAGGAGCGACGTGTTGAACCACAGCCCGCGCGTGTCGGTGCCGTCCGGCACGCCGTACGTCCTGCCGTCCTCCGCCTTCGCCGACGCCTTCGCCGTGGACTCGAAGTGGTCCCACGCCTTCCACCGCGCCAGCTTGTCGTCCAGCGGTCTCAAGTAGCCGCTCTTGATGTCGGAGTTGATGAGAAACGTATCCTCACGGACCACGTCCGGTGCCGTCTTCGGCGACCGCATCATCTGCTGGATCTTGGCCGCGTAATCGCCGTCGGACGCCTGGATCGGGACGAGTTGGAGCTTCTTCCCTCGATGCTCCCGCTCGAACTGCTTCTTGATCAGGGCCAGATGGTCGTCCATGATCCGCACGTTGTTGTCCGTGCTGCGCTTATAGGCGATCTTCACGGTGTCCGGATCGCCGCCGGAGCCGCCGCAGGCCGTCAGAGAAGCGGCCACGAGCAGGGCCGCGGACCCGAGGGCGAGCGCGGTGAACGCGCGACCGGTGTGTACGGGGGTGGTGGGGCGCATGGCACGACCTCCTGCACCTTGTGACGTCGAGTCGTACGTTCCCTCGGCGGCCCCGCCGCACGCGTACCGCCCGCCGTCCGCCGCCGTCAGCGCCCGCTGAGCCAGCTGTAGCGCAGTTCGGGGCGGCCGACCTGGCCGTACTGCGGGGCCCGGGCGGCCCGGCCGGTGTCGACCAGGTGCTCCAGATAGCGCCGGGCGGTGATCCGGGAGATGCCCACGGCGGTCGCGGCCGCGCCCGAGGAGACGCCGTCGGCCCCGGCTGCCCGCAGGGTCTCGGTGATCGACTGCAGGGTGTCGGGGGCCAGCCCCTTCGGCAGCGCCGCGGGCTGCGGCGCCCGCAGCGCCGCCAGCGCCCGGTCGACCTCCTCCTGGCCGCTCGCCTCGCCCGCGGCGGCGCGGAACTCCGCGTACCGCACGAGGCGGTCTCGCAGGGTGGCGAAGGTGAAGGGCTTGAGGACGTACTGCACCACCCCGAGCGAGACCCCTTCGCGGACCACGGCCAGGTCGCGGGCCGAGGTCACGGCGATGACGTCCGCGGTGTGCCCGGCGGCGCGCAGCGAGCGTACGAGCTGCAGGCCGTGGCCGTCGGGGAGGTAGAGGTCCAGGAGGAGCAGATCGACCTGCGTCCGCTTCAGGATCTGCGACGCGTCGCCCCGGCTGTGCGCCGTGCCGGCGACCGAGAACCCCGGCACCCGCCCCACGTACAGCGCGTGCGCGTCGGCGGCGACGGGGTCGTCCTCGACGACCAGGACGCGGACGGGCGGCGGGGACGCGGCCGCCACCGGGGGCGTGCTCGGTCTGGTGCTCATGCGGGGACTCCTTCGGAGATACGCGTGCACAGGGGCAGCCGGACGGTGAACTCGGCCCCGCCGGCGGGGGAACGACCCAGGGTGACCGTGCCGCCGTTGCGCCGGGCGGCCTGCTGCACGAGCGCCAGGCCCAGGCCGCGGCCGTGCGGGGTGGCGGCCGGTGACTTGGTGGACCAGCCGCGCCGGAACACCTCGTCCACGGCCTCGGGGGCCACCCCCGGACCCGAGTCGCCGACCCGCAGCAGCAGTTCACCACGGCCGTCGCCCGCACTCCCGGGAGCGTCCCCGCCGGGGTCGTCGCCACCACCGGTCCGGACGGTCACGGTGACGCGGGCGGTGCTGCGGGAGCCGGTGGCCGCCTCGACCGCGTTGTCGATGAGGTTGCCGAGGATGGTGACGAGGTCCCGGGCCGGCAGCCCGGCCGGCAGCAGACCGTCGTCCAGGCGCGTGTCGTCGGTCAGGACGAGCTCCACCCCGTGCTCGTTGGCCTGCGCGGCCTTGCCCAGCAGGAGCGCGGCCAGGACGGGCTCGCCGACGGCCGCGACGACGCGGTCGGTGAGGGCCTGGGCGAGTTCGAGTTCGGCGGTGGCGAACTCCACCGCCTCCTCGGCCCGGCCGAGCTCGATGAGGGAGACCACGGCGTGCAGACGGTTGGCCGCCTCGTGCGCCTGCGAGCGCAGCGCCTCGGCGAAGCCGCGCACGGAGTCCAGCTCCCCGGAGAGCGACAGCAGCTCGGTGTGGTCGCGCAGGGTGACGATCGTGCCGCGCCGCTCCCCGCTGGAGACGGGCGAGGAGTTGACGACGACGATGCGCTCGGCCGTCAGGTGCACCTCGTCGACGCGCGGCCCGGGGGCCATCAGCGCATCGGTGAGCGAGGCGGGAAGCCCCAGCTGGGTGACGTGGCGGCCGACGACCTCGCCGTGCAGGCCGAGGAGTTCGCGGCCGCCGTCGTTGACGAGCGCCACGCACCGCCGGCCGTCGAGCATCAGCAGCCCCTCGCGCACCGCGTGCAGCGCGGCTTCGTGGTAGTCGTGCATCCGGCTGAGTTCCTTGGCGTTCATGCCGTGGGTGTGGCGGCGCAGTCGCAGGTTGAGGAGGTAGGTGCCCACGCCGCCGAGGGCGAGGGCGCCCGCGGCCATGCCGAACAGCGCGGCGACCTGGTGGCTGAGCCGGGCGCTGATCACGTCGACCGTGATGCCGGCGCTGACCAGCCCGATGACGGTGTCGTGCTCCTGCACGGGCGCGACGGCCCGCACGGAGGGGCCCAGCGTGCCGGTGTACGTCTCCGAGAACGTCCGGCCGTCCAGGGCGGGGGCGGTGTGGCCGATGAAGCGTTCGCCGATGCGGGCGGGGTCGGGGTGGGTCCAGCGGATGCCGCCCGGGCTCATGATCGTCACGAAGTCCACGCCGGTGTCGCGCCGGACCTGTTCGGCGTACGGCTGCAGCGCGGCGGCCGGGTCCGCCGACCGTACGGCCGCCCGTACGGCCGGTGACGCGGCGACGGCGGTGGTCGCGGTGGTCACCTGGCGGCGGGCGGCCTCCTCCGCCTGCCGGCGGTCGGTGAGGTACGTGAACACCGCGCAGCCGGCCACCACGAGCGCGACCAGCACGATCTGCATCGCGAAGAGCTGGCCGGCCAGGCTGCGGGGACGGCGTATGCGGGGTGTGGGCATGGCCGACAGTGTGCCTTCTGGCGCGTTCGTGAACGTAATGCACGTAAGCGTGACCGCCGTCACAGCGCAGTGCATAGTCTCCGCTGTCCCCGCTGTTGTCTGGGCGGGGTCCGAGGGCGGGGTCCGAAAGCGGGGCGAGAGTCGAGAGACGACGAGGAGACAACCGTGGGAGTGCAGTCATCACCGCCGCAGGAGCGGCGGCAGGCGGGGAGCGGGCGCGACCGCACGCACTACCTCTACCTCGCGGTGATCGCGGCGGTGATCGCCGGCATCGCGGTCGGGTTCGTCGCCCCGGGTGTCGCGGTGGAGCTCAAGCCGCTGGGCACGGGCTTCGTGAACCTGATCAAGATGATGATCTCGCCGGTCATCTTCTGCACGATCGTGCTGGGCATCGGATCCGTGCGGAAGGCCGCCAAGGTGGGCGCCGTCGGCGGCCTGGCACTCGGCTACTTCCTGGTCATGTCGACCGTGGCCCTCGCCATCGGGCTCGTGGTCGGCAACCTTCTGGAACCCGGCAGCGGGCTGCACCTGACCGACTCCCTGCGGCACGCGGGCGAGGCCCAGGCCAAGGGCGCGGCGCACGAGTCGACGGCCGCCTTCGTGCTCGGCATCATCCCCACCACCATGGTCTCCGCCTTCACCGGCGGCGAGGTGCTGCAGACCCTGCTGGTGGCGCTCCTGGCGGGCTTCGCCCTGCAGGCGATGGGCGCGGCCGGCGAGCCGGTCCTGCGCGGCATCGGACACATCCAGAAGCTGGTCTTCCGGATCCTCGCCATGGTCATGTGGGCCGCGCCGGTGGGTGCGTTCGGCGCGATCGCGGCCGTGGTCGGAGCCACCGGCACGGACGCGCTGAAGTCGCTGGCCGTCATCATGATCGGCTTCTACGTCACCTGTCTGATCTTCGTGATCGTGGTGCTCGGTGCGCTGCTGCGCCTGGTGGCCGGGGTCAGCATCTTCGCGCTGCTGTCGTACCTCGGCCGGGAGTTCCTGCTGATCCTGTCGACGTCCTCGTCGGAGTCGGCGCTGCCGCGCCTGATCGCCAAGATGGAGCACCTGGGCGTCAGCAAGCCCGTCGTGGGCATCACGGTGCCGACGGGCTACTCCTTCAACCTCGACGGCACGGCCATCTACCTCACGATGTCCTCGCTGTTCGTGGCGGAGGCCATGGGGCAGCCGCTGTCGCTGGGCCAGCAGGTCTCCCTGCTGCTGTTCATGATCGTGGCGTCGAAGGGCGCGGCCGGGGTGACGGGCGCGGGGCTCGCCACGCTGGCCGGCGGCCTGCAGTCGCACCGCCCCGAACTGGTCGACGGCGTCGGACTGATCGTGGGCATCGACCGCTTCATGAGCGAGGCGCGGGCCCTCACCAACTTCGCCGGCAACGCGGTGGCCACGGTGCTGGTGGGCACGTGGACGAAGGAGATCGACCGGGAGCGGGTGACGGAGGTGCTGAGCGGGCGCCTGCCGTTCGACGAGCTCACGCTGACCGATGACGGGCACGGGCCGGTGCCCGGCCCACGGGACGGGGAGAAGGAGGCCGCGACGGCCTGACGTCCCCCTCACAGACCGCCCCCACGGCGGGCCGTCCCCCACGACGGCCCGTGCCCGGTACGGCACCGCCGGGCCCCGCCGTGGGGGCTTCTTCCTGTCACGGCGGAGGGGGTGCCCCGCCCGCGGCGGTGTTGACTTCCGGGGGTACACGCCACGACGCTTTGTCGAGACCTCGACACATGGTGTCAATACGTCGGTCGGGGCGCGCGGTAGCACGCGTCGCAGCACACAAGAAGCGCGTACCCCCTTGTCGTGCATCCGCTTTCCCGGCCCGATGCCCACACGACCGCATGCAGGAGCGACGAGAACAGGGATGCTGGCGGGCATCCGTGAAACGGCAGGGGGAGCCGGCGGCGTCGACTCCCGCCGGCGGAACGGTCATGGCGAGACCGAACGGGGGCGTGAGGCGATGTGCCGGTCATCATTCGGCGGGGCCGCGCGGAGGAGAGGAGCCCTGCGGGGCACCGGAACCGCGCTGGCCGCGATGCTGCTGGTGGCAGCCCTGCCGGCGGCCGGTGGGGCGGCCCCGGGCAGGGCAGCCGGCGAAGGGGCCGCCGACGTCAGGCCGATCGAGATGGTGGTCGCCGTCGACGAGTCGAACAGCCTCGGCGACGCCGACGTGGAACGGGAGCGGGACGCCGCCCAGCGCATAGCCGCCGGCGAGATATCCGACCGCTCCCGGGTCACCGTCCTCGGCTTCGCCAGCGCCGACGACGCGACCCAGCACCCGGTGGACGAGGTCTGCCCCACCACCACGCTCGACCCCGTCGCCCGCAACCGGCTCGGCGACTGCGTCCGCAAGCTCGCACGGCGCACGGCGGGCCAGGGCACGGGCACCGACTTCCCGGCCGTCGTCCAGCAGGCCGTCGACCGGCTGAGCGAAGGGCCGGACGGCACGCCGAGGGTCCTGTTCCTGCTGACCGACGGCAAGCTCGACGTCGGCGACAGCGACAGCTACGGGGCCAGGGAGCACCGGCAGAAGAACGGCGAGCGGCTGCTGACCGAGGTACTGGCCAAGGCCCGGGCGGCCAAGGTGCAGATCTGGCCGCTGGGCTTCGGCGGCCGGATCGACGAGGCCGCGCTGAAGGCCATGGCCGCCGCCGGCTACCAGGAAGCGTGCACCGACCTGCCGCAGGCCCGCCCGCAGGCCAGGGTCGTACCGGACGCCACCACCCTGGCCGGCGCCCTGCGAAAGGACTTCGCGGCCGCCCGCTGCCTCGTCTCCGACGACGAGAAGTACGGCACCCCGCCCGCCGATCTCACCGTACGGATCTCCCCCCTCGCCACGCTCGCCAGCATCGTCGTCTCCAAGGGGGACCCCGCCGTCGGCGTCACCTACGTCGACCCGCTCGGCAAGGAGGTCACGTCCGGCGAGAAGCGCGACGGTTCGGTCTTCGAGCGCACCGGCAGCGGGCAGGAAGTGGAGTCGCTGCGCATCACCGACCCCCGCCCGGGCGACTGGAAGGTGCACCTGGCCGCGCCCGAGGGGCACCGGGACAAGCTGGCCAGCGTCGGCGTCCAGTGGCGCGGCGCCCTGCGCTCCTTCATCACCATGAGCCCCACCGCGCCGCGTCCCGGTCAGCGCGCCACCGCCCAACTGCAGCTCCAGACCCGTGACCACGAGGCGATCACCGACCCGCGCGACCTGGAACAGCTGCGCGTGTCGGCCAGGCTGACCGGGGACGGCTTCGACGCACAGCCGGTCACCCTCGCCGACAACGGGCGGGACGGCGACGCCAAGGCGGGCGACGGACGGTTCACCGGCAGCGTGACCCTCCCCGCCACGGCCCGCGGCGCGCTCCACCTGGTCGGCGTGCTCAGCGCGGTCGGCCTCACCGCCGACCACCGGGTCCTCCACTCCTGGATCGGCGGGGCCGTCGCGCAGGTGCGTGCCGACGTCGAGCTCCCGAACGGCGTCGCCACCGTGCACCCCGGGGGGACCCTCCCCGTCACGGTCACGGCCGTCAACACCTCGGCCACCACCCGGACCCTTGTCCCGGACCTCGCCGACGCCGCCCCCGGCGACCTGACCCTCTCGATGCCACGGCTCACCCTCGCTCCGCAGCAGACCGTCGAACAGCACGGCACGCTGCGCGTCGGTGGCGGCGCACGACCGCGCACGCTCACCGCGAGCGTCCAGGTGACCGACACGACCGGGGACGTCCGGGTGCTGGACGCGAAACCCGTCACCGTGAAGGTGGTGCCCGTCCCGAGCCTTCCGGCGCGGATCTGGCACGACTGGTGGGCAGCCATCGTCCCCGGCGTGATCGTGCTCGCCTGCCTGCTGGCGTACGCGGTCTGGGCCCTGCGCGACCGCGAACGCCGCGCCGACCCGACCGGCCTGGTGCTCCGGGTCCTGGTGCCGGAGGGCTCGGGGCACCGCGAGGGCGGCTCGCTGACCGTCAACTCGGGCGGGACCGTGCCGTACCGCTTCGACGTGGCCGACGAGACCGGCGACGATCCCCGGCTCGAACCCCGGCCCGACACCGGGCGCTTCCACCTCCGGCGCAGCCGCCGGGACGGCGGCGTGCTGCTGCGGGCACCCGGCCGGGCCGAGGAGGCGGTCCGCATCGGCTCGGCCGTACCACTGCTGGAGAGCGGGGCCCTGCTGCGCATCGAACGCGGCACGTCCGGCCGCGCCCACTCCGTCCGCGGGGCCCTGGGCGGCCTCGGCCGCCTCCTCGGCGGGCACCGCCGGACCCCGCCGCCCGGCACGGACGCAGGTCCCGGCCGGCCCCCCGGGACGGGGCCCGCTCCCGGCGAACCCCACCCCGACCTCTGACGGGACGCCGGGGCCACGGGGCGCCCCGGCGCGCCCACCCACTCGACGACAGACCCACGAACGGCGGGGGCACCCAGGACGGCGCCCCGGCAAAGGGGGACGAGAACGATGAGACTCTTCCAGCCGATGCTCTTCGTCGGCCTGGGCGGCACCGGCGGCCTGGTCGGCGCCGAACTCGAACGCCGCCTGCGCGCCGAACTCTGCGGCCCCGACGGCACCCGGCTCGTCGCCGGCGGCCGCCGGCTGCGCCACCAGCTGCCCGACTGCCTGCAGTTCGTGTACGCCGACTACAGCGAGAACGAACTTGCCCGGCTGCCGCACCTGAGCGCCGACCGCACCCTGCGCCAGGCGTACGCCCGCACCGCCCGGGCCACCCACGACCTGCTGCCCGCCGAGTACGACAGCTCCCCGAAGGTGACCCGGATGCTGCGCTCGTCGCTCCGCAGGGAGACGGCCGGCTGGCTGCCGCCCCGGGAGGGCGAGCCCAAGGTCACCCCGCTGCGGCACGGCGCCGGCCAGCTGCCCACCGTCGGCCGCGCCGCGCTGTTCGGCACCCTGCGCAACGGGACCGGGCCGGTGGTCGAGCCGCTGCGCCAGGCGATCGACGCCCTCAGCCGCTCCGGCGGCGAACTGGAGGAGCTCGGCGGCGGGCCGTTGAACGGCTGCGACGTCTTCGTCGCCTTCTCCGTGGCCGGCGGCACCGGGGCCGGGATCTTCCTGGACTACCTGCACCTGATCGGCCAGGCGTTCAAGGAGAAGAACCTCACCGGCGCCCGCATCTACCCGCTGGTCGTCATGCCCTCCGCCTTCCTCCCCGAGAGCGGCGGCGGGCGGGCGGCCGAGCTCAACGCCGCCCGTGCCGTGGTCGACCTCTTCCGGCTCGTCGACGAGCAGAACGTGCCGGACGCCGAGGCGGACTTGGGCGAGACGGAGCACCCGGACGCCCTGCGGATCCGCTACCCCGAGACGTACCCGATCCGGCTGGGCGCCGGCATGGTGCCCACCGCCTTCCTGTTCAGCCGCACCGCCGGCATCCGCCCCGACGACCTGCGCCGCTCCATCGTCTCCCTGGTGATGTCGCTCGTCGGCACCGAGCTCGGCGAGGGCCCGGGCCACGGCGACGACGACTACCAGACCTTCGCGGCCAACTTCATCAACCGGGGCGTCACCCGGCGCACCCGGTCGGCCACCGGCATCGGCCACCGGGGCGTCTCCACCAGCCTCGTCGCCTCCATGACCGCCCCGCTCGACGAACTCGCCGAACTGGTCTCCGCCCGCGTGCTCGCCCGGGCCGTCCCCCGGCTGCTGGACCGCACCCGGCCCCGCACCACCGAGACCGCCCCCCTGGTGCGCGACATGTTCGACGAGTGCGGGCTGAGCGAGCTGTGGCGCCGGGAGGCCATCATGGTTCCGGAGCCCGTCACCGTGCCCCGCGGCGGCCCGGAGATCGAGCAGGCCCTGCGCAACCGCGTCGAGGACATGCTGCGCCTCCTCGACGACCTCGAACGCCGGGTCACCAGGAGACTGGCCGTCCTCGCCGACGGCTTCGCCCCCCGGTCGGCCGCCGAACGGATGCTGCGCCGGATCGACCTGTTCCAGCTGGAGGGGGTCGTCCGGGGCATACCCGACGACCCCGACCCGGTGGCCCGGCTCGGCTTCCTCGGCGTGCTGGAGAACCGCCGCCAGGAGCCCGCCCGGCCGCCGGACGTGACCGTCCAGCCGCCGCCCGTGCCGCGCGTGCGCGGGCGGCTCGGCGGCCTGTCCCGGCCCCGCTGGGGGGACGAGGCCGTGGTGGCCGTCCTGGAACAGCAGAACCGCTGGTACCACTGGCGGGTCCGGGCCGTCTGGCACCGCGCCTGGAACGCCCAGGAGCAGCACTGGCGGCCCGCCGCCAACGAACTGCGGGCCGACTTCGGCCAGCTCGTGGAGGCGTTCCGCAGCTCCCTCGACGAGGAGCGCGGTTCCTACAACGCGCAGGTCAAGGAGTTGTACGACGAGCGCACCGGGGTGTCGTACCTGCTGCCGCCCCAGGCCAGCCTGGGTGAGTTCTACGAGGACCTGATGGAACGGCTCGTCGAGAGCGAGGGCCTGCGGGACGGTGACGACGAGGGCACGCTGCTGCTGCGGCTCCTCGATGCCGACCATTGGCAGTCCGCCTTCGGCCGTGGCCGCCGCAAGCCGGCCGCCGCGGTCGCCACGGTCAAGGGCGTGCTCGGAGCGAGGGTGCAGCGGCTGTTCGCGGAGGGCGGCCGGCTGCACCGCTCCCGGCCGCTGATGCCCGGTCTGGGCACCCTGCTGGCGGCGGCCGCCGGGGACGCGGAGGCGGCGGAACAGGTCAGCCAGAGTGCCCTGGAGCAGTTCCGGATCAAGTTGGTGGGGCTGCTCCCGGCCGCGTTCACCCCCGAAGGCAACGGCCCCCTCAAGGTGCTCATCACCTACCCCCTGACGACCGGCAGGGAAGCGGCCGAGGACTACCTGAAGCGGACGCTCAACCTGCCGCGCGACGGCCGGCGCACCATCGAGTGCCGGGGCGTGGAGACCGACTCCATCACGGTCGTGCTCTTCCGCAGCGAGATGAGCGTCGCCGAGGTGCCCGAGGCCCGCAACGTGCTGCGCCAGTGGGCCCGCGCCCAGGACGGGCCACGACCGGACGACATGCTGCCCTGGCGGCAGCGGCTCGGCTACCGCGACGACTGGCTGGCCAGCACCGAGGAGGACCGCGAGCACGTCCTGCACCGGCTGCTGTGCGCCATGTGGAACGGCCAGATCGACTACCAGGGCAACCCCGCCTCCCCCGTCAGGGTCCGCGTCCGGCTGCACGACGAGACCGGCCTGGACGCCCCCGCCATCGTGCTGCGCCTGGACGACCGCGGTGACGACGACGGCGACGGCGACCAGGTGTCCAGCTGGGCCGGTCTGCTGCGCGCCTACGAACGATGGGCCCTGCTCGACGAGGCCGGTGCGGGCGACAGGACCGTCGAGGACTACAGCCGCGAGCTGATGACGGTGCTTCCGGAGGGGCTGGCGTCCTCCGGCAGCCGGCCCTCGCCCCTGTATCTCAGGTTCGTCAACGAGATCGCTCCCCGGCAGGTCGACCTGCTGGCCGAGCGCGAGCGCTACTTCGGCGAGAGCGTCACCGCATGGGTGCGCCCCCTGCGCGAGTTCTGGGCCGGCACGCTCCCCCGCGCCCTCGACCTGCCCTTCCCCGACGGCCGGCGCGCCGTGCGGCCGAACCTGCGGGAGCTGGAGAAGTGGGTCACCCGCGACACCGCTCCGGGTGGCCCGCACGCCGGTCCGAAGGGCACGGGAGCCCCGCACGGCGCCTCGCGCGAGCGCGCCCCCGAACCGGCGCCGGACCGCGCCACCGAGCATCCGGCCGGGCCGACCGCCGGCCGGGCCGCCTCCGCTCCGCCGGCGCCGGGGGCCGGGCGCCTGCAGTACCCCGCCTTCACGGACGAGCCGCCGGACGACGGCGCGTGGGCCGGTGAGGAGTCGTCCGTCCCCTGGGAGGTCTCGGGCGGCGACGGCGAGGCCGACTGGGACGACGACGGGGCCGGCAAGCCGGCGGACGGCGGAAGCCGTGGCACCCGGGAGGAGGAGACCCGGTGAACGACCCGGACCCCGAGGCGGGAGCCGTCGTGGTGGTCGACTTCCGCTCGGCGGACGAACGGCCCGCCGACCACGCCCGGCTGCGCGAGACGGTCGCCGGCCAACTGCGCCGGGAGCGGGACGAGGAGCCGGAACACCTGCGCTTCCTCGTCGTCGACACGCCCGCCGGACTGACCGGCCACGCCACGGCGTACGAACGCGTCATGGGCTACCCGACCCTCGGCTCCGTCCGCGTGGTGTGCCTGGCCGTCGGAGACCTCCCGCACGGCCGGGAGGACCGCAGACTGCGGCTCGCCTCGGTGCTGCGCTCGGCCGGCGCCGGGGTGCTCTGGGCCGCCGACCCGTGCGGCGGCGACGGCACGGGCGGGGCGCCCGGCGGCGGCCGCGAGGGCGCCGCCCTCCGCGTCCTGACCGACCTGCTGCGCACCCCCGAGGTGTTCGACCAGGTGTTCGCGGGACTGCGGCGCTGCCCGGCCTCGACGGCCGCCCCGGCCGTCCGTGTCCTGGAACACGACCTGTCCCCGGCGGCCCGCGCCCGCGCCTGGGACGCCGCACTGGCCAGGTTCACCGGGGAGGCGGTCGCCGCCGACGCCCCGGACCCCCGGCCGGCGAACCTTCCCGGGCGCCTCGCCGAACTCGCCGACGGCGGGCCCCGGTCGACGGCGGACCGGTTCCGCGTGCCCGGCGGCGCGGCCGACGCGGCGCACGACGCCTGCGGGCAGGCGCTGCGGGACGCCGACCGGGCCCGCTCCGAACTGGCCCGGCCGAGCGGCCTGTACGACGGGCGCCCGGCGGCGGGCCGGCTGGCCCGCGCCGTCGAGGAGGCCGCCCGGGCGCTCGGGCACTACCGGGACCTGGTCGCCGGGCTGCTGCGGGACAGCGGCGGGCTCGGCATCCCCGCCGGCCAGGCGGGGCAGGTGCTGGCCGAAGCCGGGATCACGCTCCCGCCCGAGGGCCGGGAGCGGCCGGGGTCCGCCGAGGACGACCTCGGCCGGTACACCCTGGGCATGCTGGAGGAGGGCCTCGACCTGCACACCGTCGCCGGGCGGCTGACCGCACTGTCGGAACGGCTCGCCCCGCTGCCGGCCGGCGGCAGGCTGCCGGAGCTGGCGGAGCGCTGCCCGCCCGGCCCGGCCCGTTCGGTGTCCACCGGCCACGCCTTCCGGTTCGCCGGCCCCGGGCCCGGCCCGCTCGTGCCCGTGGCCGTCCTCGCCTTCGCCGCCGCCCTGTGGCCCTGGCCCGGCACCCTCCTGTGCCTGCTTCCGCTCACGCTGCTGCTGACCGGCCATGTGCTGGCCGCCCGCGCCCGCCCCAACCGGGCGGCCGGCGGCCCGATGTCGTCGGCCTGGCCCGCCCAGACGGCGGCCGCCGTCCTCGGCGCCACCGGTGGCCTGGCACTGGGCGGGGCGGTGGACGTACCGCCCTGGGCAGCGCTCGCCGGGCTGCTGCTCAGCGTGCCCGGCACGCTCGTGCTGCTCTCCCGGCGCTGGGCGCGGGCGGTGGACGCCTGGTGGGCCGCCACCGGTGCCGACCGCATCGCCGCCGGGCTCGACGGCATCGACGCCCTGCTCGCCGACGCGATCCGGCAGCAGTGGTGGGCCGCCGAGGAACGCACCCGGTGCGCCGACGGCGCCCGGTCCCTCGCCGGCGCCCTGCGCACGGCCGCCGGCAGCCCCGCAGGGCCCGACGGCCAGGACGGGCAGTGGGAGACGGACGACTGGGACGGGGACGAAGCAGAGGGCGACTGGCTGGACGAAACCGGCTGGACCACGTCCGCCCCCGCCTTCGCCCCCGCCCCGGGCCCGGCCGGCGAAACCGGCGGGTACCCGGCGGAGTCCGCCCCGGGCTGGCTCGACCCGGGCACCGGCGAAGGGGGCCCGGAGCTCCTGGACACGCTGGTGGCCGATCTCGCGGACGCGACCGCGGACGCGCTGCGCCGCCACTGGGACATGGACGGACCCCACGGCCCCGCCGGCGCTGCCGACGCCCACGCGGCCACGCCGGAGCAGGCCGTACGGCAGGCCGTCGACGCCGCCCACCGGCACCTGAGCCGCAACGGCGTGGTGTCGGTGCCGCCGTTCGCCCACCGGGAGCGGCGGCGCGGCGATCCGGTGTCCCTGCTCGGTGTCGGGCCGCAGCGGCTGCGGGAGGCACTGGCCCCCGAACTGCTCGCCCGGCGGCTGCAACCGCTCTGCTCCCCGGCGCAGTTGGCACTGCTCAGCCGGGATCCGGCCGCCACGCGGCTGATCAGGTTCGCCCCCGAGGCGGTTCGCCCGCCCGTGGCGGACGGCGGCCTCCACGAAGGGACGGACGGCGTGGTGTGGACGGCCTCGGGCCGTTTCGTCGGCGCCGTGCGGCTCACCCCGCTGCGCGCCGGGACGGTGGAGGCCGTGTGGACCCGGGCCGACGACGATCCGGACGACGACGGCGGGGGCCCGCATGGTGCATGACCGCTGGGACGACCGGCCCGTGACCGCGCACGAACCAGGGGCGGGGAGAGAGGACGAAGTGAAGCGGAACGAACCGGGGGAGGCCGACACCGAGCTGACGTTCGTCTCCCCCCAGGGCACCGTGCGCCGGCTGCTCGTCGGCCTCGGGCCGGACAGGCTGCGCCTGGTGCGCCCGCCCGCCGTGGCCCGGCCGGTCCGGCTCGACGGCGACCGGCGCGGCCTCCAGGTCCGGTTGCCCGCCGCCGAGGCGGGCAACCGGGTGGCCCACGGCCTGCTGGAGGCGGAGACGTCGGCCGCGCTGGCCCTGCACCGGGCCTACGGGGGCACCCGCTTCCGGGGCCTGTTCCCGGTGCCCCTCGGCCACGACATGAACGCGGCCGAGCCGTTCATCCTGTACGCCGCCCCCCGGGGCCGGCCGCTGTCGACGCTCACCCACGGCGTGTCCACCAGCGACCAGCGGGCCATCGAACGCGACCTGGTGCTGGCGGTGGGGCTCATGGCGGCCGCCGGGCTGGTCCACCGGGGCATCGTGCCGCCCGCCGTCCGCTGGGACGGCCGCCGCCTGCAGCTGTGGGACCTCGGCTCCGTGGCCAGGACCGGCCGGCCCCGCACCCCGTGGGGAGTGGCGCCGTACGCCCCGCCGGAACAGCGGGCCGGGGTGGGCGCCGTCGACCCCCGGGACGCCCTGTGGAGCGTCGGGCAGCTGCTCCACGAGCTGGTCACCGGCCGCCCGGGCAACCCCGACGGCCCGGCTCCCGACCTCGCCCGGCACCACACCCTCGCCCACACCCTCGCCCCGGTCTTCGCCCCCCGGGCCGCCGACCGCCCCACGGCCGCCGAACTCCTCGGCCGGCTCATGCCCGACGCGGGCGCCGCCCTGCTCACCACGGGCGTCCCGGACCCCCTGGATCCCTACCGCCGGGAGTTCGACGAGGCGCTGCGCCGCAAGCACGCCTCCCTGCCCCGCCCGCCCCGGCCGCCGGGCGAGCCCGCGCCCCCGCCCCCGCCGTCGTACGGCCCCGACGGCGGGCCGGCGACCGGCTTCGAACAGCCCCCGCGGCGCAGGGGACCCCGCACCTGGTTCTACGGAGGCGGCGCCGGCCCGTCCGGCACCTCCGGCCCCGAAGGAGGCCGACACCGATGACGACGATTCCCCCGCCGGGCGGTGCCGGCGAGCCGCAGGAGATGCTCTGCCCGTTCTGCCTGGAGCCGATCTCCTTCGACGAGCGGCAGCTGTTCGTCCGCGACGACCGGCAGCAGTACGTGACCGTCGACCTCAGCCGTCACACCAGCGCCCTGCGCCGCTTCGACACCCTGCGCTCCGCCTACCAGCGCTGCCGCAACACCGACGGCGTCCCGCCCCACTTCATCCCCGTGCCCTATCTGACCCACGGCAGCCCGCTGACCGTCGCCATGGTCGGCGACTCGGCCACCGGCAAGACGCACCTGCTGACCCAGATGATCGCCGAGATCGCGGAAAGCGGGCTGGAGCGGTACGGGATCACCTGGCAGTCCGTCAATCCGCAGGAGCACAGCGCCTTCATGACGGAACGGGTGGAGCGACTGCGGGCGGGGGAGATGCTGGAGCACACCGCCTCCACCTCGTTCGCCTCCTTCGTCGAGGCCGTGCTGCTCACCGGCCCCGACGGAGCCACCCGCCCGGTGGCCTTCTTCGACCTCGGCGGTGAGGACCTGCGGCGCACCGACGAGCTGTTGCGCTTCCTGCTCGGTATCGACGCGCTGATCTTCGTCGTGGACCCGCTGCGCGCGCTGCCCCTGCCCCACCTGGACCCGCTGCGCGGCGAGACCAAGCTCAGCCACACACGGGGCGGCGACCCGGCGTTCCAGACCGTCCTCGACAGGTTGCCCCGCACCGGTCCGTACCACGGCGTCGCCGCGTCCGTCGTCGTCAACAAGTGCGACCTGCTGCGCTTCGAGCCCCCCGTCGACCGCTGGCTCGCCGAACCGCCGCCCGCCCGCGTCTCCGCCGCCCGGTTCCGCGAGGAGAGCCGCGACGCGTACGCCTTCCTGCGCCACCACGCGGGACCGGCGTGGGTCCGGCCGTTCGACACCGTGCTGCGCTGCACCCTGCACTTCGCGTCGGCCACGGGAAGCCACGACCGGCACGGCAGGTTCGTGCACGGGACGAGTCCGCGCCGGGTGCTCGAACCGCTGGTGTCGGTGCTGGCCATGTGCGGCGTCCTCGGCGACGGTGGCACCGACGGCCCGGCCGCCGTGGGGATGTGAGCGCGGATGTCGCCGCACGGACCACCGCGACCGCCGGACCGGGCCCTTCGGGAGCGGGTCGACCAGGTGGTCTTCCGGTGGGCGGGCAACCGTACCGGGCGGGCGGGCATCGCGGCGGTCGCCCAGTCCTGCGACGAGGACCAAGCCCATGCGATGGCCGACCGGCTCGGCGTCATCCTGCGGGTGACGGGCGGGGAACGGCGGCCCAGCACCGTCCGGCTGGGATGGGCCGGAAAGGTGGTGCTGCTGCGCCGGACCCCGGGGGAGGACGCCCACGGCAGGGGCAGCACCGTCTGCCACGCCCTGGTCGCCCCGCCCAAGCTGCTGCAGCCCAAGTTCTGCATCGCCCTCGGCGCAGCACCCTGGGCCGAGGACGGCTGGGCGGACAGCGTGACGGGCGACCTCGACACGATCCCGTACGGCCGGCTCGGCACCTGGGCCGACGCGGCGGAGCAGCGGCTGGCGCCGGCCGTCGCGCTCGTCGGCCGTCCCCTGGAGTGCCTGGTGGCCCAGCTGCTGCGCACCCCGGCCGACCGCGTCTCGGCACGGACGACGGAACTTCCCGCCCTGCCGGTGCCGGCAGGGTCCGCCGGGCCACCGGACGCGGCGCTGCCCGTGCTGCTCGGCCTGTGCGACGTCTTCGGCGGGTGGCTGCGCGGCAGCTGGACCTACGCCACGCACGACACGGTGGACTCCCACGGGCTCCGCGTCGTCTTCGTCCCGCACTGGCGCTTCTCGCACGAGTCGGACGTACGGCTCCGTCGCATCGACCTCACCGACCCCGGCCCCGACATCGCCGCCGGGCTCGCCCGTCGTCTCGTACGCCACTACCTGGCCCACGTCGCGGCCACCGGCGGCTCCGGCAGCTACCGCCATCCGCTGCACCTGGTCAGGGATCTCGACCCGCGGGCCCTCGGCGACGAGGCACGGTACGAGGCGGTCACGGCCGCGCTGGAGGGCCGCCGGCCGGAGCCGACGACGGCCCGGCGTCCGCCGGAGTGGCCGTACGACCCGCCTGCGCAACCGGAGCCGCAACCGGAACCGGAGCCCGAACCGGAGCCCGAACCGGAGCCGGCCGTGCGGCCCACGGAAGCGGAGCTGCCGCCGGACCCCGAGCCCGGGCCGGAGCCGGAGCGCGAACCGGAGCGGCCACCGGAGCCGGTGCACGTGCGGACGTACGAGCCCGAGCCCGAGCGGGAGCCGGTTGCCGGAGCGTACGCCCCCGAGGGGGCGGGGGATTCGCGGGAGACGTACGTCCGTGAGCAGGTGCCCCCGCTGCCGGGCCGGCCCCCGCTGTTCGCCCCCACGGACACCGGGTGGTACGACCAGGGCCAGGTGCTGCCCTCCTTCCTCGACCGTGCGCCGTCCCCCCAGCACAGGAAACGCGGGAAATGGGGGAAGCCGCACCGCCAGAGCCTGACGGCCGGAGCGGTCCACCATCTGATCGACCGTCTGAAGTACATCGTCCGCGACGACGTGGCGATCGGCGAGTACCGGCAGCAGGCCCAGGAGGACCTGCTCAGGGCGAGCGACGTCGATCTGCTGAACATCCTCACGGCGCACCTGCCCTATGAGGCCCAGAACATCGTCCTGGAGACGCTGCGCGACATTCCCCGGTCCGAGGAGGAGGCCGCCCAGCTGGCCGTGGGTCTGCACCGACGGAACTTCCTGCTGCACTCCCCGGCCCCGGCCGGCCGGGAGCGGCGGGAGGCACACCTGCGGAGGGAGGCCAAGGTGGCCTCGTGGCTCATGGGCTGGCTGCTGGAACCGTACGCCGCGCGGCACGCCGACGAGGCGGGGGCGTTGCTGCGTGGACTGGCGGCCGCTCCGGAAGGAACCGTGGAGTGCGCGGTGCTGAACGAGCTGCTCGTCGACTGCCCGCCGGACCGGCTGCCCGGACTGCCCCGCGAGGTCTGGCAGGCGGTGATCAGGGGCCTGCACGACCGGGCCGTTGCGGCAAGGAGCCCGCGGGACTGACCCCTCGTCACCGGTGACGGCCCGGCCGGCCGTCACCGGTGCCCGCCGGGCCTCACACCGGCCGCAGCCAGACCGTGGCCAGGGGCGGGAGGGTCAGGTTCAGGCTGCGGGGGTGGCCGTGGCTGCGGGTGGGTTCCGTCTTCAGGGGGTCCGGGGTGGTGACGCCGCTGCCGCCGTAGCGCAGGTCGTCGGTGTTGAGGACCTCCTCCCACTCCTCCCCGCACACCGGCACCCCCAGCCGGTAGCCGTGCCGGACCACGGGGGAGAAGTTGCTGACCGCCAGCAGGGGCGAGTCGTCCGCCGCGAAGCGCAGGAACGCGAAGACGTTGTCCTCCGCCGCGTCGCCGGCCACCCACGCGAAGCCGCCCGGCACGGTGTCGCGCTCCCACAGGGCCGGAGCCGAGCGGTAGCGCCCGTTGAGGTCGCGCACCAGGTCCCGTACGCCCCGGTGGTCGGCCTCGGCGGAGTACGAGGGGTCCAGCAGCCACCAGTCGGGGCCGTGCCCCTCCGCCCACTCCGCGCCCTGGGCGAACTCCTGTCCCATGAACAGCAACTGCTTGCCCGGGTGGGCCCACATGAAGCCCAGGAACGCCCGGTGGTTGGCGCGCTGCTGCCACCAGTCACCGGGCATCTTGGAGACCAGCGACCGCTTGCCGTGCACGACCTCGTCGTGCGAGATCGGCAGGACGTAGTTCTCGCTGTACGCGTACACCATCGCGAAGGTCATGTCGCCGTGGTGGTACTTGCGGTGGACCGGCTCCTTGACCATGTACTCCAGCGAGTCGTGCATCCAGCCCATGTTCCACTTCAGGCCGAAGCCGAGACCGCCGAAGCCCGAGGCGCCCACGTGGTGGGTGGCGCGGGTGACGCCGTCCCAGGCGGTGGACTCCTCGGCGATCGTCACGACGCCGGGGCAGCGGCGGTAGACCGTGGCGTTCATCTCCTGCAGGAACGCCACCGCATCGAGGTTCTCCCGGCCACCGTGCTCGTTCGGCGACCACTGGCCCGCCTCGCGGGAGTAGTCGAGGTAGAGCATCGAGGCGACGGCGTCGACGCGCAGCCCGTCGATGTGGAACTCCTGGCACCAGTACACGGCGTTCGCCACGAGGAAGTTGCGGACCTCCTTGCGGCCGTAGTCGAACTCCAGCGTTCCCCAGTCGGGGTGCGCCGCCCGCAGCGGGTCCTGGTGCTCGTACAGCGGCCGGCCGTCGAACTCGGCCAGCGCCCAGTCGTCGCGCGGGAAGTGCGCCGGCACCCAGTCCATGAGCACCCCGATGCCGGCCCGGTGCAGGGCGTCCACGAGGTGCTTGAAGTCGTCCGGGGAGCCGAGCCGCGCCGTGGGGGCGTAGAAACCCGTGACCTGGTAGCCCCACGAGCCCCCGAAGGGGTGCTCGGCCACCGGCATCAGCTCGACGTGCGTGAAGCCCAGGTCCTTGACGTACGCGGGCAGCTGCTCGGCCAGCTGCCGGTAGGTCAGCCCCGGGCGCCAGGACGGCAGGTGCAGCTCGTAGACGGAGAACGGCGCCTCGTGCACCGGCCGTACGCCCCGCTTCGCCATCCACGCCCCGTCGCGCCACAGGTGGTGCGAGGTGTGCACGACCGAGGCGTTGGCCGGGGGCACCTCGGTGCGGCGGGCCATCGGGTCGGCCCGCAGCGTGTGCGTGCCGTCCGGGCGGGTGATCTCGAACTTGTACAGCGCTCCCTCGCCGACGCCCGGCAGGAACAGTTCCCACACCCCCGAGCCGCCCAGCGAGCGCAGCGGATGGGCGGTGCCGTCCCAGTAGTTGAAGTCGCCGACCACGCGCACACCCAGGGCGTTCGGGGCCCAGACCGTGAAGCGGGTGCCGGTGACGCCCGCGTGCGTCATCGGCCGGGCGCCCAGCGCGCGCCACAGCTCCTCGTGACGGCCCTCGCCGATCAGGTGCAGGTCCAGCTCGCCGAGGGAGGGCAGGAAGCGGTAGGGGTCGTCGATCTCCAGCTCGGCGTCCGGGTAGGCGACCGCCAGCCGGTAACCGGCCGGGACCCCGGTCAGCGGCAGCACCGCGGCGAACAGCCCGTCACCCTCGTCGTACAGCTCGGCGCGCAGGCCCGGGGCGGTGACCGCCACCGAGCGGGCGTACGGGCGCAGGGCCCGCAGCACGATGCCGCCGCCGGGCGCCGGGTGCGCCCCCAGCACGCCGTGCGGGTCGTGGTGCGCGCCCCGCAACAGCCGCTCGCGCGTGGCGTCGTCGAGGGGCTCCGCACGCCGCACGCCCGCGCCGGGCGGAGCGGGGGCGGGAGCGGGGGCGGCCGCCCGCCGGCCGGGCCGCGCGGGCAGGAACGTGGACGGGATCCCTCGTGGCTCGGGAGGCGGGGGCGGGCTGAAGGGCGGTCGTGCGGTCACGGGTGGTCCTCCGGGAGCGTCGTTCCGGTCGGCGTGGATCCGTTCGGCGTGGGCACGGGGCCGGCCCGGGCCGGCCCGGGCGGCGGTGCGGGGGCGGCGGCCGCGGGTGGTGCAGGCGGCTGCGGCCGG
>NZ_JAIXMK010000068.1:0-3621 GCF_020328095.1 Streptomyces sichuanensis | reverse complement strand
CCCCGGCGGACGAGGAGCTGCTCCACCGCACCACGCGCCTGGAGCAGCCGCCCGCGCCCCCGGTGGCGCCGCCGGGCGGCCACCCCCCGGTGCACCCGCAGCGCCGGGGCTGGCCGCTGCCGCGCCGGTGGGTCCTCGCGGCCGCCGCCGCCCTGCTGGCCGTACTGGCGGGCACGGGCGTCTGGTACATCAATTCCGGTCAGTTCACCTCGGTGCCGGCCGTCCTGGACATGACCGAGGCCAAGGCCGGCGACGAGCTGGACAAGGCCGGTCTGGGGGTGCGGACCCGGCAGGCGTTCAGCGACACCGTCGAGCGCGGCCACGTCATCTCGACCGACCCCAAGCCGGGCGAGCGCATCCGCAACACCGGCAAGGTGACGATCACGATCTCGCGCGGCCCCCAGCGGTCCGAGGTGCCCAACGTGGCCGGGATGCCCTTCGACGACGCCAAGCGCAAGATCGAGGAGCAGGGCCTGGCCGTCGGTGACGTCGGCCGCCAGTTCAGCGGCGAGACGGCGAAGGACTCGGTGCTCTCCACCGAGCCCGGGCCGGGCACGCAGCTGCGTCCCGGCTCGACGGTGGCGCTCGTCGTCAGCAAGGGCAGGCCGCTGAACGTGCCGGACGTGACGGGACTGTCCGTCGCGGACGCCACCAACGCGCTGCGCGGGGCGGGGCTGCAGGTCAAGGTCGCGGACACCGAGGTCTTCTCGCCCCGGGACAAGGGCACGGTCGCCGAGCAGTCGCCCGCCAGGGGCGCCCGGGCGGCCGAGGGCGACACCGTCACCGTGACGGTCTCCAAGGGCAAGGAGATGGTGATCGTCCCGGACGTCACCAACAGGAGCGAGGCCGACGCCAAGCGGACGCTGGCCGCCGCCGGGTTCCAGGTGAAGGTCGACCGGCCGTTCCTCTTCGCCAAGGACTCCGTGGAGAGCCAGTCCGTGCGCGGCGGCGAGCAGGCCGCCAAGGGCGAGACCATCGTCATCCGGCTCAAGAGCGGACTGTGACCACCATGAGCACGAACGGTCCCCTGACCGGCCGGGCGCGCAATCCCGTCGGCGGCCACATCCCGGTGGCGGGCGGGCTCGCCCGGGTCGGCCTGCCCTACGCCCGCCGGATGGGCGCCGAGGCGGTCCAGGTCTTCGTCGCCAACCCGCGCGGCTGGGCGACCCCGGCCGGCACCGCACGGCAGGACGAGGAGTTCCGCGCCGCGTGTGCGCAGGAGGCGCTCCCCGTCTTCGTGCACGCCCCCTATCTGATCAACTTCGGATCGCACACCGCGGCCACCGTCGAGCGGTCGGTGGAGTCGCTGCGGCACTCGCTGCGCCGGGGGCGGGAGATCGGTGCCCGCGGCGTCGTCGTGCACACCGGTTCGGCGACCGGCGGCCGGCCGCGCCACGAGGCGCTGGCCCAGGTGCACGAGTGGCTGCTGCCGCTGCTGGAAGAGCTCACCCGCGACGACGACCCGCGGCTGCTGCTGGAGCCGACGGCCGGTCAGGGAGCCTCGCTGTGCTCGCTGGCGGAGGACCTCGGGCCGTACTTCGACGCCCTGGAGCACCACCCGAAGCTCGGCGTCTGCCTGGACACCTGCCATCTGTTCGCGGCCGGGCACGACCTGGCCGGGCCCGGCGGGATGAAGCAGACGCTCGACGAGCTGGTGTGCACGGTGGGCGAGGGACGGCTGGGCCTGCTGCACGCCAACGACTCGAAGGACGTCGTCGGCGCCCACAAGGACCGGCACGAGAACATCGGTTCCGGTCACATCGGCGCCGAGCCCTTCGCGGAGCTGTTCCGGCACCCGGCGACGGAGGACGTGCCGCTGACCATCGAGACGCCCGGCGGCCCGGAGGGGCACGCCGCCGACGTGGCCCTGCTGAAGGCGCTGCGGGACGGCTGACCGCGGCCCGGACCGGGCCGCGCGGAGGGGCTACAGCTCCGGGCCCTCGCCCGGCTTCTCCTGGTAGGAGTAGCGCTGCTCGTGCCAGGGGTCGCCGATGTTGTGGTAGCCGCGCTCTTCCCAGAAGCCCCGCCGGTCGGCGGTCATGTACTCCACGCCGCGGACCCATTTGGGGCCCTTCCAGGCGTAGAGGTGCGGCACGACGAGCCGGACCGGGAAGCCGTGCTCGGCCGTGAGGAGCTCGCCGTCCTTGTGGGTGGCGAAGATGGTCTTCTCGGCCGTGAAGTCGGCGAGCCGCAGGTTGGAGCTGAAGCCGTACTCCGCCCACACCATCACGTGCGTGACCTCGGGGGAGGGCGGGGCGAGTTCGAGGATCGTACGGGCCGACACCCCGCCCCACTCCGCGCCGAGCATGCTGTACTTCGTCACGCAGTGCAGGTCCGCCACCACCGTCGTGTACGGCAGTGCGGAGAATTCGTCATGCGTCCAGCAGTGCTTGTCCCCTCCGGCGGTCGCACCGAAGACACGGAACTCCCACCGGTCCGGCTTGAACTTCGGGACCGGTCCGTAGTGCGTCACCGGCCATCCGCGCTGGAGCCGCTGCCCCGGGGGCAGCTGAAGATGCCCTTCTTTGCGGCTTTCGGTGTTCTTCGAGGGCCCCATGGCTCCATGGTGTCAGACGGTGGGGGGTGCTGATGACCACGGGTTGCCCATATCGGGGCAAGTCCCACTAAGTGTGAACTTACTGGACGGCCCTCTGGGGTGGTGCGAGGATGCGCGCACCTGCAAGTCATCCGCCCCCAGCCCCCGCTGGGAAGTGCCCCCAGGAAGGAGCCCTCGCAATGCAGGGCGACCCCGAGGTCATCGAGTTCCTCAACGAGCAGCTGACGGCCGAGCTGACGGCCATCAACCAGTACTTCCTGCACGCGAAGCTGCAGGAGCACCACGGCTGGACGAAGATCGCCTCGCATACGCGGGCGGAGTCGTTCGACGAGATGAAGCACGCGGAGATCCTGACCGACCGGATCATCTTCCTGGAGGGGCTGCCGAACTACCAGCGCCTCTTCCACGTGCGCGTCGGGCAGACGATCACCGAGATGTTCATGGCCGACCGGCAGGTGGAGGTCGAGGCCATCGACCGCCTCAAGCGGGGCGTGGAGGTCATGCGCACCAAGGGCGACATCACCTCGGCCAACATCTTCGAGGCGATCCTCGCGGACGAGGAGGACCACATCGACTATCTCGACACACAGCTGGAACTGATCGAGAAGCTCGGCGAACCGCTCTACATCGCCCAGTTCATCGAGCAGGAGAACGGGCAGGGCAGCTAGCCCGGCCGGAAGCGCTAGGCGGCGCGGGCGCGCGGCGCGGCGGCGGACACGAGCGTCACGTCGGCGCCCAGCACGTCGCCCTCTCCCTGGTCGGCCAGCTCGCGGCGCGGGCAGGCGCCCCGGCCCAGCAGGGCCTGGATGCGACGCACGCAGCTGCCGCAGTCGGTGCCGGCCTTGCAGGCGGAGGCGATCTGCCGGGGCGTGCACGCCCCCTTGTCCGCGTGCTCGCGCACCTGCTGCTCCGTGATGCCGAAGCACGAGCAGACGTACACGCGGTCACCGCCTTGCATGGGCCGATAGGCCGAGTCGATCAATAAGGTAACCCTTACCTTACCCGTCTCGGTGGCCGGATCACAACGCAGTGGGGCGCGGATCACAGATCCGCGCCCCACTGCC
>NZ_JAIXMK010000067.1:0-60655 GCF_020328095.1 Streptomyces sichuanensis | reverse complement strand
CCCCCCCCCCCACTGCCATTACCTGCGGTTATTACTGGTCGCGGTACATCTCGGCGACCAGGAAGGCCAGGTCCAGGGACTGGCTGCGGTTGAGGCGGGGGTCGCACGCCGTCTCGTAGCGCTGGTGCAGGTCGTCGACGAAGATCTCGTCGCCGCCGCCCACGCACTCCGTGACGTCGTCACCGGTGAGCTCCACGTGGATGCCGCCCGGGTGGGTGCCGAGGCCCTTGTGGACCTCGAAGAAGCCCTTGACCTCGTCCAGCACGTCGTCGAAGCGACGGGTCTTGTGACCCGAGGCCGCCTCGAAGGTGTTGCCGTGCATCGGGTCGCAGACCCACACCACCTGCGCGCCGGACGCCGTGACCTTCTCCACCAGGGTGGGGAGCTTCTCACGGATCTTGTCGGCGCCCATCCGGGTGATGAACGTCAGACGGCCGGGCTCGCGCTCGGGGTCGAGCCGCTCGATCAGCGTGAGGGCGTCCTCGGGCGTCGTGGTCGGCCCGAGCTTCACCCCGATCGGGTTGCGGATCTTGGAGGCGAACTCGATGTGCGCCCCGTCCAGCTGCCGGGTGCGCTCACCGATCCACACCATGTGGCCCGAGACGTCGTACAGCCGGCCGGTGCGCGAGTCGACGCGGGTCAGCGCCGACTCGTAGTCGAGGACGAGCGCCTCGTGCGAGGCGAAGAACTCGACGGTCTTGAACTCCTCCGGGTCCACCCCACAGGCGTTCATGAAGTTCATCGCCCGGTCGATCTCGCGCGCCAGCTGCTCGTAGCGCTGACCGGAGGGCGAGGACTTCACGAAGTCCTGGTTCCAGGCGTGCACCTGGCGCAGGTCGGCGTAGCCACCGGTGGTGAAGGCACGCACCAGGTTCAGCGTCGAGGCCGACGCCTGGTACATCCGCTTCAGCCGCTGCGGGTCCGGCGTACGGGCCTCGGGCGTGAACGCGAAGCCGTTGACGGAGTCGCCGCGGTAGGTCGGCAGGGTCACGCCGTCGCGGGTCTCGGTCGGCTTCGAGCGCGGCTTGCTGTACTGGCCGGCGATGCGGCCGACCTTCACGACGGGCACGGAACCCGCGTAGGTCAGCACCGCACCCATCTGGAGCAGGGTCTTGAGCTTGTTGCGGATCTGGTCGGCACCGACGGCGTCGAAGGCTTCGGCGCAGTCGCCACCCTGGAGCAGGAACGCCTCACCGCGGGCGACGGCTCCCAGGCGCTGACGCAGCTGGTCGCACTCGCCGGCGAAGACGAGGGGCGGATAGGACTCGAGCTCGGCGATCACATCGCGCAGAGCCTCTTGGTCCGGCCAGTCAGGCTGCTGCGCCGCGGGCAGGGAGCGCCAGGTGTGGCCACCGGCGTGGGTTTCAGCGTTCACGGTCACGCCCTCAACAGTACGGGGTCTTGACAGCCTTCCAGCGGCAGGACCGCACTGTGAGACATCGGCTGAGACGGGTCCGGTGAAAATCCGGGACAGGGCCGGGGCGCGTCGGGTACTGTCCCCGGCATGTACGCGCTTGAGTCCTGCAATCGAAAGTGGTGGTGGACCGCTCCTCCGGCGGCCCACTGATCGCGCGTACTCACGACTCCGCGAAGGCCGCCCCGAGGGGCGGCCTTCGGCGTCCTCCCGGCCGCCGGAACCGAGGCCGTTCCTCCCCTCCAGGAAGGAACCACCTCAGATGACCTTCGACACCGCCACCCTGCTCGCCCGGCTGACCGCCCCCGGCTGCCCGCCGTTCGCCCTGCTCCACCGCCGCGCCCCCGGCCTGTCGCAGGACACCGTCGAGCTGCTCCTGGGCCCCGTCACCGAGGCCGGCCGCCTGGGCGACATCCCGCTGCCCGCCGGCCCGCCCGCCCACGGCGGCCCCGCCCACGACGCGCTGGCCGTCGTCCCGTTCCGGCAGATCCGCGAGCGCGGCTTCGACGTCCGCGACGACGGCACCCCCCTGCTCGTCCTGCGCCCCGAGGAGTGCCACGAGCTCCCGCTCGCCGAGGTCCGCGCCGCGCTGCCCGCGCACGGGGTCCGGGTGGAGGGCGGCACGTTCGACGTGGGCGACGAGGAGTACGCCCGGATCGTCGAGCGCGTCATCGAGGACGAGATCGGCACCGGCGAGGGCGCGAACTTCGTCATCCGGCGCACCTTCGAGGGCGAGATCCACGGCTTCGGCGCCGCCGACGCCCTCGCCCTCTTCCGCCGGCTGCTGGGCGGCGAGCGCGGCGCCTACTGGACGTACGTGCTGCACACCGGGGAGCGCACCCTCGTGGGCGCCAGCCCGGAGGTGCACGTGCGGATGTCCGGCGGAACGGTCGTGATGAACCCCATCAGCGGCACCTACCGCTACCCGGCCGGCGGCCCGTCCGCCGACGACCTGCTCGGCTTCCTCCACGACCGCAAGGAGGTGGAGGAGCTGTCCATGGTCGTCGACGAGGAGCTGAAGATGATGTGCACCGTCGGCGACATGGGCGGCGTGGTCGTCGGCCCGAGGCTGAGGGAGATGTCCCACCTGGCCCACACCGAGTACGAGCTGCGCGGACGCTCCTCGCTGGACGTCCGCGAGGTGCTCCGCGAGACGATGTTCGCGGCCACGGTCACCGGCTCGCCCGTCCAGAACGCGTGCCGCGTCATCGAACGGTACGAGCCCGGCGGCCGCGGCTACTACGCGGGGGCGCTCGCCCTCATCGGCCGCGACGCGGGCGGTGCGCAGACCCTGGACTCGCCGATCCTCATCCGTACCGCGGACATCGACCGGCGCGGACGGCTGCGGGTGGGCGTCGGCGCCACCCTCGTGCGCCACTCCGACCCCCACGCCGAGGTCGCCGAGACGCACGCCAAGGCGGCGGGCGTCCTCGCGGCCCTCGGCGTCCGGCCGGAACCGGTACGCCCGGCGGCGGCCCCGCCCGTACGGCTCGCCGACGACCCCCGGGTACGGGCCGCGCTGGACGCCCGGCGCGCGGACCTGGCCCCCTTTTGGCTGCGGATGCAGACCGAGGCCCCGGCGGCCGTGCCGAGCGGACACGCGCTCGTCGTCGACGGCGAGGACACCTTCACGGCGATGCTCGCCCACCTGCTGCGCACCACGGGGCTGACGGTGACGGTGCGGCGCTTCGACGAGCCGGGGCTGCGGCAGGCGGCGCTGGCCCATGAAGGTCCGGTGGTGCTCGGCCCCGGCCCGGGCAACCCCTCGGACGCGGCCGACCCGAAGATGCGGATGCTGCGCGGGCTGACGGGTGAGCTGCTGCGGGGGCCGCACCGGCACGGGGTGCTGGGGGTGTGCCTGGGGCACGAGCTGATCGCGGCGGAGCTGGGGCTGGAGATCGTGCGGAAGCCGGTGCCGTTCCAGGGGGCGCAGGAGCGGATCGACTTCTTCGGGCGGGAGGAGACGGTGGGCTTCTACAACACCTTCGCGGCACGGGGGGATGCCGAGGGCGTCGAGCTGTGCCGTGACCCCGGCACGGGGGAGGTGCACGCGCTGCGGGGGTCCGGCTTTGCGGGGGTCCAGTTCCACCCGGAGTCGGTGCTGACGCTGAACGGGTCGGCGATCGTGGCGGAGCTGCTCTCCGCGGTCCGCGTCTGAGCCCGCCGCTACCGCGGCGGTTTCGCCCACCCGCCCACCCGATCACTCCGAACGTCATGACGTTCCGGGTGCCGGGCGGGCGGGTGGGAGAGCCCCGCGCCGGAGGCGCGGAATCCCCCCGACGCGGATCAGCCGAAGAACGTCTTGGCCTCCTCGTACAGGGGCAACGGAACGGTCTTCAGCCGGGCGGTGGCCTCGGCCAGGGGAACGCGGACCACGTCCGCGCCGCGCAGCGCCACCATGGCTCCGAAGTCCCCGTCCCGCACCGCGTCGATCGCGTGCAACCCGAACCGCGTCGCCAGCCACCGGTCGAACGCACTCGGCGTCCCGCCCCGCTGGACGTGCCCCAGCACCGTCGTCCGCGCCTCCTTCCCCGTCCGGGCCTCGATCTCCTTCGCCAGCCACTCCCCCACCCCGGAGAGCCGGACGTGGCCGAAGGAGTCGAGCGCGGCGGAGTCCTTGAGCACCAGGTCGCCGTCCTGTGGCATCGCGCCCTCCGCGACGACCACGATCGGCGCGTAGCTGGCGCGGAAGCGCGAGGTCACCCAGCCGCAGACCTCGTCGAGGTCGAAGCGCCGCTCGGGGATCAGGATGACGTTGGCGCCGCCGGCCAGGCCGGAGTGCAGGGCGATCCAGCCGGCGTGCCGGCCCATGACCTCGACGACGAGGACGCGCATGTGCGACTCGGCCGTCGTGTGCAGCCGGTCGATGGCCTCGGTGGCGATGTTGACGGCCGTGTCGAAGCCGAAGGTGTAGTCCGTGGCCGAGAGGTCGTTGTCGATGGTCTTGGGCACGCCGACGCAGCGGATGCCGTACTCGTCGCCGAGGCGGGCGGCGACGCCCAGGGTGTCCTCGCCGCCGATCGCGATCAGGGCGTCCACCTCGTACTTGGCGAGGTTCTCCTTGATCCGCCGGACGCCGTCCGGCTCCTTGAACGGGTTGGTGCGCGACGAGCCGAGGATCGTGCCGCCGCGCGGCAGGATGCCCCGGACCGCCGGGATGCCGAGTGGGACGACGGCGCCGCGCAGCGGGCCGCGCCAGCCGTCCTTGAAGCCGATGAAGTCGTGGCCGTGGTCCTGGACGCCCTTGCGGACGACCGCGCGGATGACCGCGTTGAGGCCGGGGCAGTCGCCTCCGCCGGTCAGCACTCCGATCCGCATGACAGACACCTTTCCCTTCGCCGGGAACGCCCGGCCGCGAAGGGTCAGGCGTCGTCGAGACCTCGCTCTATCGCGTAGCGGACGAGCTCCACACGGTTGTGCAGCTGGAGCTTGCCCAAGGTGTTCTGAACATGGTTCTGCACCGTGCGGTGGGAAATAACCAGCCGCTCGGCGATCTGCTTGTAGGACAGACCCTTCGCCACGAGCCGCAGCACCTCCGTCTCGCGGTCGGTGAGCCGCGGGGCCTTGGGCTCGTCGGGGGCCGCGGGGGCGGGGTCGGCGGCCAGGCGGCGGTACTCGCCGAGGACGAGGCCGGCCAGTCCGGGGGTGAAGACGGGCTCGCCCGCCGCCGTGCGGCGCACGGCGTCCAGCAGCTCCTCCGTGCTGGCGGACTTCAGCAGGTAGCCCGTGGCGCCGGACTTCACGGCCTCCAGGACGTCCGCGTGCTCGCCGCTGGCGGACAGCACCAGCACGCGCAGCTGCGGCCGGTCCGCGACCAGCTCCTTGCAGACGGCCACGCCGGGCAGTCCGGGCAGGTTGAGGTCGAGGACCAGGACGTCGGGCCGGACCGCCGTGGCCCGGCGCACCGCCTGGGGGCCGTCGCCGGCCGTGGCCACCACGTCGTACCCGGCGGCCGCCAGGTCGCGGGCGACCGCGTCCCGCCACATCGGGTGGTCGTCGACCACCATGACCCGTATCGCCTCTGTGCTCATCGTCTGTCCTCGCTCCCCCGTGGAACTCTCAATTCGACCTCGGTGCCCTGCCCGGGCACCGATACCAGCTCGGCGCTGCCGCCGAGGTCCCGCAGCCGGCCGCGGATGGACAGGGCGACGCCCATGCGCCCCTCGCGCTCGGCGTCGGCCAGCCGCCCCTCGGGGATGCCCGGGCCGTCGTCGCGCACGGTGACGATCACCTCGTCCGGCTCGTCCTCCAGCAGGATCCAGGCCCGGGCGGCCTCGCCGGCGTGCTGCGCGACGTTGTCCAGGGCGGCGCCGACGGCGGCCGCGAGCTCCGCGGCCGCGGCCGCCTCCAGCAGCACGGGCGTGCCGGGCGCCGAGACGGTGACGGTGGCCCCGGCGTGCGGGGCGATGAGGGCCCGTACGTCGCAGGGGCCGGACGGCGGCGCCGGGACGGGGGCCACCGTCCGGACCAGCTCGGCGTCCTCGGCGAGCTGGGCGGCGGAACGCTGCGGGGGCAGCAGTCCGCCGGCGACCAGGCTGCGCAGGGCGATCTCCTGCTCGCCGGCCATGCGGCCCAGTTCGGCGGCCTCGCCGCCGATCGCCGCGCCACGGCGCTGGACCATGGCCAGCACCTGCAGGACGCTGTCGTGGATGTCCCGGGCCAGCCGCTCGCGCTCGCGGGTGGCGGCCTCGATCTGCAGGGCGCGGGCGAGCGTGCGCTCACTGGCGCGGGCGACCTCGACGATGTAGCCGATGGCGATGCTGGAGACCCACACCAGGACGACGTTGTGGACGGTGTCGCGGGCGGGGCTGCCGCGCTCGACGAGGTTGGCGGCCGCCACGATCGTCGAGCCGGCCGCCGCCCAGCGCCAGCCGCCCTTGATGGCCAGGCCCAGCACGGCGCCGCCGGTCCAGATGGACGGGAGGGTGGCGGCGCCTCCGTCGATGCGCTCGGCGGTGTCGACGAAGGAGGTGAGGAGGATTCCTGCCAGCGCGATCGTCAGGTCGGCGATCAGGAACGGCTTGGTGCACCGCTCGGCGGACGTGGTCCGGTTCCAGGTCAGCAGCATCCACAGGGTGAGTACGCCCATGTAGAGCGCGGCACCGAGCGGATGGGCGTACGCGTGGTAGCTCAGGAAGAAGAGCGTGAGCGCGTAGCCGAGCGTCAGGATGCGGTAGCCGGTCAGCGCCTGCCACAGGGGCAGCTCCACCGACATCCGCACGGCGCGCGGACGCCCACCGGTGCGCTGTGTCATGTCTGCCCCAACCCCCCAGCCGGGCGACCTTACGCCTCGGGCTTCCGCTACGCCTTCTCGTCGGGCCTGTCGGCCTGGTCCGCCTTCTCGGCCTTGTCGAGTCCGGCGGCCTTCGCCGCCTTCTCCTCCTCGGCCTTCTGCTTCGCCTCCTCCGCGATCTGCCGCTTGGCGGCGGTCGCGTAGATGTCGACGTACTCCTGGCCGGAGAGCTTCATGATCTCGTACATGACCTCGTCGGTCACCGAGCGGAGGATGAAGCGGTCGCCGTCCATGCCGTGGTAGCGGCTGAAGTCCAGCGGCTTGCCGATCCGGATGCCCGGCCGCATCAGCTTGGGGACGACCTTGCCGGGCGGCTGGATCTTCTCCGTGTCGATCATCGCGACGGGGATCACCGGAGCTCCGGTGGCCAGGGCGACGCGGGCGAGCCCGCCGGGCTTGCCGCGGTAGAGGCGGCCGTCCGGGGAACGGGTGCCCTCGGGGTAGATGCCGAAGAGCTCACCGCGCTCCAGCACCTCGATGCCGCTCTTGATGGCGGCCTCACCGGCCCCACGCGCCCCCGAGCGGTCGACGGGGAGCTGGCCGACGCCCTTGAAGAAGGCGGCCGTCAGCTTCCCCTTGACTCCGGGGGAGGTGAAGTACTCCTGCTTGGCGATGAACGTGATCTTGCGATCGAGCACCGCGGGGAGGAAGAAGGAGTCCGAGAAGGACAGGTGGTTGCTCGCCAGGATCGCGGGCCCCTCGGCCGGGATGTTCTCCAGACCCTCCACCCACGGCCGGAAGGCAAGCTTCAGCGACCCGCCGATGGACAGCTTCATTGCGCCGTAGAACAACCCAGAACCTCCAGTGTGTGACGAGGAGACCTTAACCTGCCTACCCGCCGTGCGGCGCTCCGCGTAGGCTGAGGCCCAGACCCTCTCTTTCCTGTTGTCCCGCTCCCTTGAACGGAGATTCCGGTGCCGCTCCTCCCCGGAGCCGAGCCGTTCCGCCATGACGGCGGAGAGGTCGGCGTCCTCGTGTGTCACGGCTTCACCGGTTCCCCGCAGTCGGTCAGGCCCTGGGCCGATTATCTCGCGGAACGGGGCCTGAGCGTCTCGCTGCCGCTGCTGCCGGGGCACGGCACCCACTGGCGGGACATGGCGATCACCGGCTGGCAGGACTGGTACGCCGAGGTCGACCGCGCACTGTGGTCGCTGCGGGAGCGGTGTTCCCGGGTCTTCGTCTGCGGCCTGTCGATGGGCGGCGCCCTCGCGCTGCGCCTGGCCGCCAAGCACGGCGACGCCGTCTCCGGTGTCGTCCTGGTCAACCCGGCCAACAAGGTGCACGGCCTGGCCGCCCGGGCGCTGCCCGTGGTGCGCCACCTGGTCCCCACCACCAAGGGCATCACCAGCGACATCGCCAAGCCGGGCATCGAGGAGACGGGCTACGACCGGGTGCCGCTGCACGCCGCGCACTCCTTCCGCCGCTTCCTGCAGATGCTGGACTCGGAACTGCCCCAGGTGACCCAGCCGTTGCTGCTGATGCACAGCCCCGAGGACCACGTCGTCCCGCCGGCCGACTCGGCGCGCATCCTGGCGCGGGTGTCCTCCCGGGACGTCACCGAGCGGCTGCTGGAGCACAGCTACCACGTGGCGACGCTGGACCACGACGCCCAGTGGATCTTCGACGAGACGTACGCGTTCATCGGGCGGCTCTCCCCGGAGAAGCGGGAGGCTGCCTCCCGTGGCTGAGCGCGACGCGGACCGCGACCGTGACGAGAGCCGCGACCCGCTGGACGAGGACCGCGCGTGGGCCGAGCTCGTGGCGGCCTACGGGGAGCAGCCGGATCCCGAGAAGGGCCGCTGGCCCGCGACGGGTGGCGACGTGAGCGACGAGCGGGAGCCGAGGAAGCCGGAGCCGGAGGCCGCCGGGCCCTCCCCCGTGGCCGAGCCCGGTCCCGCCCCGGAGCCCGCCGGGCGGCCGGGCGGCTTCATCGTCTATGCGCCGGGCGTCGGCCCGCGCGACGCGCCCGCCCCGGATCCGGCGGACACCGACGACGCCGACGAGGGCCACTTCGTGCCCCCGGAGCCGCCGCCGCTGCCGACGGGCGACGTGACGTCGCGCTTCGCGTGGATCGCGGTGCTGGGCGGGCCGCTGCTGCTCCTGGTCATGGTCCTGCTGCAGCAGGAGCTGACGTGGTGGATCACCACCGTGGGCGTGGGCGGCTTCCTGGGCGGCTTCGCGACGCTGGTCCTGCGCATGAAGGACGGCGACGACGAGGACGACGACCCGGGCCGCGGCGCGGTGGTCTGAGGCACTACAGGGTGAGGGGCCGGATACGTCCGGCCCCTTTCGCGTATCCGGGACGCCGTGCGGGCGTCAGGCGGCCGGCACCCGTACCGCGCACAGCACCGGCAAGTGGTCGGTCGCCGCCCTCAGGTCCGCCTCCTCCACACCCTCCAGCCCCATCGGCACCCCGCAGCCCAGCACCTCCACGTCCTTCGTGGCGAAGACCGCGTCGATGCGCTGCAGGGGGTCCCCGAGCCGCGTCGTGTGCTCGCGCCCCCACGGGCGGGTGGCCCAGCCGTCCTGCAGTTCCCGGGCGAGCAGGGTGAACGTACGGCCGTCGGGCCGGTCGTTGAGGTCGCCGGCGAGCACCGCGTGCGGGACGCCGAGGGCCGCCAGGTGTTCCAGGACCAGCCGTCCCTGTCGTTGGCGCTCGGTGTCGCGGATGCTCAGGTGGCAGCTGACGACGCCCAGCCGGGCGGTCCGGCCGAAGCGCACCACGGCCGTCGCGAGGCCCCGCTGGTGCAGGCCCGGGGTGCGGGGCAGCAGGACGTCCTCCGCGCGCTCCACGTGGGCGCGGAGCGAGGCGAGGAGCATCGGGCCGGAGGCGGTGGCGCCGCCGGTGACGTAGGTCAGGTCCGTCTCGCGGGCGAGCCGGGCCGCGGCCTTGCGCCAACGGAAGAAGCGCGGCGCCTCCTGGACGCAGACGACGTCGGGCGCGCAGGCCCGGATGACCCGGGCCAGCGCGCCCACGTCGTCACGCAGGGAGCGGACGTTGTAGCTCAGCACGCGGACGACGGCCGAGCCGTCGGACTCGGTGCGGGAAGCGGGAAGGTCGTGCAGCACGCTGCTTCCCTTTCCGCACCGGCGCCGCACGAAACGGCGAACGGCCCCCGTCGTGCGGCTCCGCCCTGCTAGCCCTGGCGGGCCAGGTCGGCGGCGCCCACCAGGCCGGCCTTGCCGCCCAGCTGGGCGGCGAGCACCTGGGCGTGCGGGCGCCACTGGCCGCCCACCAGCCAGCGGCGGAAGGACTTGCGGATCGGGTCGAGGACGAGGTCGCCCTCGTCGGAGACGCCGCCGCCGACGATGAACGCCGAGGGGTCGAAGAGCGAGGCCAGGTCGGCCAGGCCCGCGCCGGCCCAGCGGGCCAGCTCGCGGAAGGAGTCGATGGCGACCGGGTCGCCCTGGCGGGCGGCGTCGCTGATGTGCTTGCCCTCGATGCCCTCGGGGGTGCCGTCGCCCAGGCTCAGCAGGATCTCGGCGTTCTCCGGGGTGGCCTGCGCGCGCTGCTTGGCGTAGCGGACGAGGGCGCGGCCGGAGGCGTACTGCTCCCAGCAGCCCTGGCTGCCGCAGCCGCACAGCAGGCCGTCGGGGACGACGCGGATGTGGCCGAACTCGGCGGCCACGCCGAAGCGGCCGCGGCGCAGCTTGTTGCCGATGATGATGCCGCCGCCGAGGCCGGTGCCGAGCGTGATGCAGATGACGTCGTCGTGGCCCTGGCCGGCACCGAAGCGGTACTCGCCCCAGGCGGCGGCGTTGGCGTCGTTCTCGACGACGACCGGAAGGCCGACGCGCTGCTCGACCTTGTCCTTGAGCGCCTCGTGCCGCCAGTTGATGTTCGGGGCGAAGAGCACGGTGGCGCGCTTGTCGTCCACGTAGCCGGCGGCGCCGATGCCGACGGCCTCGACCTCGAAGCCCTCGCTGACCGTGCGCACCGCGTCCGCGATCGCGTCGATGACGCCCTCGGGGGTGTCCGGGGTCGGCACCTTGCACGTCGCGAGGATCGAGCCCTCTTCGTCGACCACGCCGGCCGCGATCTTCGTGCCGCCGATGTCGACGCCGATGGTGAGTCCCATGTGTCCCTCAGTTTTTCGCTCGAACCCCGCCGCGCCCCACCGTACCGGAGAGGGGGGTACCCCCATGCCGTTCGGGCCCAAGGGGGGGCTCAGTCGAGGTCGATGCGTTCGGTTCCGCCGTTGTCGCCGCCGTTCCCGCCGTCCCGGCCGTCGCCGTCGTCCTTGCGTCGCTCGCGCGAGGGTTCGTCGCGCGTCCAGCGGCCCTCGTGGCCCTGGACGGCGGCGCGGTAGGCGGCCATCAGCTCCGAGCCGGCGGAGGCGAGGTGGTCGAAGACCTCGGGGTTGCGCTCGATGACGGGCTCCACGGCGGCTCTGGCCTGGGCGACGAGCTGCTGGACGGCGCTCTGGGCGGCGGCGCCCGCGGTGCCGGCTCCCAGGGGCAGCTGGAGGGCGGAGACCTTGTCGGCGACGGCGTCGACGAGCTTGCGCAGCTCCTCGGCGGCGCTGCCCGGTTCGTGCGCCCGGCCGGAACCCGCACGGCGGGCGTTCTCGGCGGCGAGGTCCTCGGCGCAGGCGCGCTCCCAGGCGTCGGGGTCGGGCGTCCGGCCGGAGCCGGGGCGCTCGGTGGCATCGGTCATGACGGACTCCTGCGAGCTGGATTTTCCTTCGACGTTACCCGACCGGCCCGGTGGCGTTCAGCTGCTCCGCGGCCACAGCCCGGGGTCGGGCCGGAAGCGCACGCTGAGCGCCCCGTCGCGCAGCCCGGCGCCGGAGACCGTGCACCGGCGCAGTGCGGACGGCAGGGGCAGGACGCGGCGGAACGGTCCGGTGGCGACGATGAGTTCGTCGCCGCGGCGGACGAGGCCGAGGCCCTCGCGGTCGGCACCGGGCAGCGGCAGTCGCCAGACGAGCATGCCGTCGGTGGCGAGGCGGTCCTCGACGGTCCACGGGTCGGCCGTCTCGCGGACCTTCTCGGGCAGGGTGGCGCGCTCGGCCAGCGGCTCCAGGTCGGTGAGGCCGCGGGGGGAGCGCCCGAGGTGCGGCAGGTCGCGGACGGTGATGCCGTCGGCGAGGAACTCCTCGCAGAGCGCCTTGTGGGCGGTGCGCTGCTCGTCGGCCAGGCCCGCGAGCCAGGGGTCGGCGGAGGCGGCGGGCAGCAGGCGGTTCGCCACGAGCGCGTCGATGCGGCAGCCGTGCAGGGCGAGCCCGGCGCGGGCGGTGCGCAGCGCCTCGCCGGCGACGGGGCCGGGTTCGGCGACCAGGCGCACGGTCGTGCCGGCCGACTCCAGGACGTCCTGGACGGCGGCGAGCTCCTGCTGCCAGCGCTCGACGGTCTCGTAGAGCAGCTGGGCGGGCATGGGGACGCCGGCCAGCTGGGCCAGCATGGGGCGCAGCGCGCGGGCGGCCTGGCGCTCGGGGGGCAGCAGCCGGCGCAGGTAGCGGCTGAGCTGCTCGGGCAGGGCCAGCAGGCGCACGCTCTCGTGGACGGGCGGCATGTCGACGACGAGCAGGTCCCAGCGGGAACCGGTGCGGGCGGCGCGGAGGGCGGCGAGGACCGCCAGGGGTTCGGCGCCGGGGGGCTCGGTGAGCTCTTCGGGGTCGAGGGGGGCGGCGCCGAGCAGGTCGAGGAGGGAGCTGCCGCGCTCCTGCAGGTCGCGGGCGAGGGCGCCGAAGTGCTCGCCGGTGGCGACGCGGGCGGCCCACAGTCCGGGGGCCGCCTCGACGGGTGGCGTCCAGGGGGCGCCGTCGTCGGTGCCCCCGGCCGGCAGCGCGGTGCCGAGCACCGCGTCCGGTGCCCGCCCGCGGTCGCAGGTGAGCAGCAGCACGCGGCGCCCGGTGCGGGCGGCGGCCAGGGCCGTGGCCGCCGCCACGGTGGTGCGGCCCGCGCCGCCGGGACCGGTGACGAGGACCGTACGCAAGGTGGAGCCTCCGGCAGTGGTTCTGGAGCGGACGTCAGGAAGCGGTGCCCGACTCGACGCGCTTCTTGAGTCCGTCGAGGGCCCGGTCGATGATGACCTTCTCCGCCTTGCGCTTGATCATCCCGAGCATCGGGATCTTCACGTCGACGGTGAGCTGGTAGGTGACCTTGGTGTGCTTGCCGCCCTCGGCGGGCTCCAGGCTGTAGGAGCCGTCGAGCTGGCGCAGCATCTGGGACTTGTCGAGGGACCACTGGACGACGCCGGCCTCGGGCCAGCTGTAGTTGAGGGTGTGGTCGTCCTTGATGGCGCCCGCGTCGAGGACCAGGCGCACCTTGCTGGCGCGGCCCTGCTCGTCCTTCTCCAGGACTTCGGCCTGCTTGACCTCTCCCGTCCACTCGCTGTAGCGGTCGAAGTCGGCGATCACGGCCATCACCTCGGCGGGGGTCGCCTCGATCGTGATGCTTGAGCTGGTGTGTTCCGCCATCTGCGGGGCTCCTCCGGTACCGGTCCGCGGCCTCTTCTTGGTCTGCCGGTGAAGGCTACCTCCCGCTGCGCGTCACCACTCCAGCACCCAGGGTGTGGCCGTGGACGCGAAGTGGCCGACGTTGACGCATTCGGTGGCCCCGATGCGCATCCGGCGGGCCAGCGGCTGGTGGACGTGGCCGAAGAGGGCGTACCGGGGCCGGACGGCGCGGATGGTCTCCAGCAGGGCGGAGCTGCCGCGCTCGAAGCGGCGGGCGACGGTGTCGTAGCAGAGCTCGGGCACGTCGGGCGGGATGTGCGAGCAGAGGACGTCGACGTCGCCGAGGGCGGCGAGCTTGGCGGCGTAGGTCTCGTCGTCGATCTCGTAGGGGGTGCGCATGGGGGAGCGCAGGCCGCCGCCGACGAATCCGAAGACGAGGCCGCCGATCTCCACGCGCTCGCCGTCGAGGACGGTGGTGCCGGGGCGGGCGTACTCCGGCCACAGGGGCGGGATGTCCACGTTGCCGTAGGTGGCGTAGGTGGGGGTGGGGAAGGCGGCGAACAGCTCGGCGTACTGCTTGCGGACGGCGGCCTCGACGGCGCTCTTGCGGTCGATGCCGTCCCACAGGGCGCGGGAGAGCTCGCGGGCCTCGTCGAAGCGGCGGGCGGTGCGCAGCTCGACGATGCGGTCGGCGGCCTCGGTCCCGAACAGCTCCGGGAAGATGCCGCGCGAGTGGTCGGCGTAGTCGAGGAAGAGGACGAGGTCGCCCAGGCAGACCAGGGCGTCGGCGCCCTCTCCCGCCCGCGCCAGACCTTCGGCGTTGCCGTGTACGTCGCTGACCACGTGGACTCGCATACGGATCACCCTAGGTGCTGCGGCTGGGCGTCCGGAAGGGCCCCGACCTGCGGTTACTTCCGAGTCACCTAGCCGGGGGGCTAGGGTGCGGGGAGCAGTCCCGTGGCATGTGACGCATAGAACATCTGGGCGCGACCCTCTATTCGAAAGTGGTACTGGTGGGTAACGTCCGGGCAGTCCGATCCCCCTGCCTGATCATGGACCGCAGCCGACGCAGCGCCCCTCGACGACGCGGCGGCGCCGGCGCCCGACGAGGAGCAGCAGTCTTGCGCGAGTTCAGCCTTCCGGCCCTGTACGAGGTCCCCGCCGACGGAAACCTGACGGATCTCATCCGCCGGAACGCCGCTCTCCACCCGGAGGTGGCCGTCATCGGCCGCAAGGTCGACGGCCGCTGGGAGGACGTCACCGCCGCCGGGTTCCTCGCCGAGGTCCGTTCCGCCGCCAAGGGCCTGATGGCCGCGGGGATCAAGCCGGGCGACCGGATCGGGCTGCTGTCGCGCACCCGCTACGAGTGGGCGCTGCTGGACTTCGCCATCTGGAGCGCGGGCGGCGTCACCGTACCGATCTACGAGACCAGCTCGCCGGAGCAGATCCAGTGGATCCTCGGCGACTCCGGGGCCGTGGCCTGCCTGGTGGAGACCCCGGCGCACGAGGCCGCCGTGGAGTCCGTGCGCGACCGGCTGCCGGAGCTGGCGAACATCTGGCAGATAGAGCGCGGGGCCCTGGAGCGGCTGCGCACGGCCGGCGAGACGCTGACCGACGAGTCGGTCGACGAGCGCAGCGCGCTGGCCGTCGCCGACTCCCCCGCCACCATCGTCTACACCTCGGGCACCACCGGGCGCCCCAAGGGCTGCGTGCTCACCCACCGCGCCTTCTTCGCGGAGTGCGGCAATGCGGTGGAGCGGCTCAAGCCGCTGTTCAACACGGGCGATTCGTCCGTTCTGCTCTTCCTGCCCGCCGCCCACGTCTTCGGCCGGCTGGTCGAGGTCGCCGCGGTGCTGGCGCCCATCCGCCTCGGCCTGGTCAGCGACATCCGCAACCTCACCGACGACCTCCAGGGCTTCAGGCCCACCCTGGTCCTCGGCGTGCCCCGCGTCTTCGAGAAGGTCTACAACGGCGCCCGCGCCAAGGCCCAGGCCGACGGCAAGGGCAAGATCTTCGACAAGGCGGCGGACACCGCGATCGCCTACAGCCGCGCCCTGGACACCGCCGCGGGCCCGTCCTTCGGCCTGAAGATCAAGCACAAGATCTTCGACAAGCTGGTCTACAGCAAGCTGCGCGCGGTGCTCGGCGGCCGGGCCACGCACGCGATCTCCGGCGGCGCCCCGCTGGGCGAGCGCCTGGGCCACTTCTACCGGGGCATCGGCTTCACCGTCCTGGAGGGCTACGGCCTGACGGAGTCGTGCGCGGCGACCGCGTTCAACCCCTGGGACAAGCCGCGGATCGGCACAGTCGGCCAGCCGCTGCCGGGCTCGGTGGTGCGCATCGCCGACGACGGCGAGGTGCTGCTGCACGGCGAGCACCTCTTCACCGGCTACTGGAACAACGAGGCGGCGACGGCGGAGGCCCTGTCGGACGGCTGGTTCCACACCGGTGACCTGGGCACGCTGGACGAGGACGGCTTCCTGAGCATCACCGGCCGCAAGAAGGAGATCATCGTCACGGCCGGCGGCAAGAACGTCGCCCCCGCCGTGATCGAGGACCGGGTCCGTGCCCACGCGCTGGTCGCCGAGTGCATGGTCGTCGGCGACGGCCGGCCGTTCATCGGCGCCCTGATCACCCTCGACGAGGACTTCCTGCCACGCTGGCTGGAGCAGAACGGCAAGGCCGCGGGCCTGACGGCCGCCGAGCTGGGCGAGGACGCCGACCTGCTCGCGGCCGTGCAGAAGGCGGTCGACGACGGCAACGCGGCGGTCTCGAAGGCGGAGTCGGTGCGCAAGTTCCGCATCCTGCCGGCGCAGTTCACGGAGGCGTCGGGCCATGTGACGCCGTCGCTGAAGCTCAAGCGGAACGTCGTCGCGAAGGACTTCGCCGACGAGATCGAGGCGATCTACCACGGCTGACGCCGGACCGACCGGGCGGGCCGGGGTCTCCGGCCCGCCCGGCGTCCGACGACGTCGACGACATTGCCGGAGCGATGTCGACGACGCTGCCGGAGCGCGCTAGAGCAACGCCTTGAGCCGGTCCGCCAGCAGGTCCCACCGCCAGCGCTCCTCGACCCACTCGCGGCCGCGTTCGCCCATGCGCCGGCGCAGCTCCGGATCCTGCAGCAGCGTCACGATCCGGTCGGCGGCCTCCCCGGCCACCCCTCCGCGCACGACGTAGCCCGTCTCGCCTTCGAGCACCGCGTCCGGGGCGCCGCCCGAATCGCCGGCGACGACGGGCAGGCCGGTGGCCGACGCCTCCAGGTAGACGATGCCGAGCCCCTCGACGTCCAGCCCGCCGCGGCGCGTGCGGCACGGCATGGCGAAGACGTCACCGGCGCCGTAGTGGGCGGGCAGCTCCTCCCAGGGCACCGGCCCGGTGAAGCGGACCGCGTGCGCGACGCCGGTGGCGTCGGCCAGCTTCCGCAGGTCGTCGGCGTACGGCCCGCCGCCGACGATCAGCAGGACGGCGTCGGGCACGGCCGCCAGGATCCGCGGCATGGCCTCGATCAGGGTGTCCTGGCCCTTGCGCGGTACGAGCCGCGAGACGCACACGACGACGGGCCGGCCGGCGAGGCCGAGCCGGGCCCTGACCTCGTCGCCCCCGGAGCCGGGGTGGAAGGTCTTCTCGTTCACGCCCGGCGGCAGTTGCACCATGCGCGCCGCCGCTTCGGGCGTCAACGCCGCGGCGATCCGCGACCGCGTGTACTCGCCCAGATAGGTGATTGTGTCGGTGCCCTCGCCGATCCGCCGCAGCAGCTGCCGGGAAGCGGGCAGCTGGGCCCACCCGGCCTCGTGCCCGTGCGAGGTGGCGACCAGCCGGCGGGCGCCCGCCCGGCGCAGCGCGGGGGCCATCAGCCCCAGGGGCGCGGCGGCCCCGAACCACACCGAGGTGCAGCCGTGCTCCCGCAACAGGCCGGCCGCGCGCCGGGTGACCCGGGGCGTGGGCAGCAGCATGGTCGTGCGGTCACGGACGACGGTGAAGGGCTGCTCGGCGTCGAACCGGGCCGTCGCCTCCACGCCCTCGCGGCTCCGCTTCCAGGTGGAGGCGTAGACCACGATGCTCGCCGGGTCCAGGCGCAGCGCCATGTTGTGCAGGAACGCCTGGATGCCCCCCGGACGGGGCGGGAAGTCGTTGGTGACGATCAGGGTCTTGTGCATCGCCGTCCGACAGTACCGGGGTGCCGCCCCGGCTCCCGCCGGGGGTGCCCCCAGGGCGGCAAACTCTGCGCCGCGTCCCGCCACGTCATCGCGCGCGGGCCCCCTCGACCGGCATGATTCCTTGCAGTGACGGCACACACACGGTGTGTGGTGACGCGGGGTGGATCCGAAAGGCGAGGTGAATCATGGTGGCGGGCACTGGTCTGCGGCTCTCGATCGTGGCGTGGGCCGTCACCCGGGCCGTTCTGATGATGTGCGTCTTCCGGGTGTGGGACATGCCGGGCTCGGACGTCTCCGTCGACATCGAGGTGATCTACCAGGGCTGGTACGGGGTGCTGCGGACCGGCATCTTCCCCTACGACGACGTCACCTGGCAGTACCCGCCGGCCGCCGCACTGGCCGTCCTCGCTCCCGGGCTGCTGCCCTTCCTCGGCTACGCTCCCGCGTTCTTCGTGCTGTGCCTGCTGGCGGACGCGGCGGTCATGGGGATGCTGCTGTACTCCGTGCGGGATGCGCGGCGCAGCCCGCTGGGCGTCTGGGTGTGGGTGGTGGGGGTGCCGCTGCTCGGGCCCATCGTCTACGCCCGCTACGACGTCATGGTCACCGCGGTGGCCGTCGCGGCCCTGCTGACGGCCGGCCGCCGGACCCGGCTCTCGGGGGCCCTGACGGGGTTCGGGGCGTTGCTGAAGGTGTGGCCGGTGCTGCTGCTCATCGGCACGCCGCGCGGCCCGCGCACCCGCTCCATGTGGACCGCGGCCCTGGTGACGGCGGCGCTCCTGGCGGTGTTCTGCACGGCGGCGATGCCGGGGGCGCTGGCGTTCCTGACCTTCCAGCGCGACCGGGGCACGGAGGTGGAGTCGCTGGGCTCGCTGGTCTTCCACGTGGCGCGGCACTTCGGCTGGCACGGCAAGGCGCGGCTCAACTACGGCTCGGTGGAGTTCCTGGGCCGGCACGTGCACGCGGTGAGCGCCCTGGCGCTGGGGCTGAGCATGCTGGCGTTCGCGTGGCTGCTGGTGTGGCGGCTGCGGGCCCGCAGGTTCACGCCGACGACGCCCTACGACGCGGCGTTCGCCGCGGTGCTGCTGTTCACCACCACCAGCCGGGTCATCAGCCCGCAGTACATGGTGTGGCTGATCGGACTGGCGGCGGTGTGCGTGACGATGCGCACGCCCCGGCAGATGCTGCCCGTGCTGCTCGTGGTGATCGCGGCCCCGGTCACCCAGCTCGAATTCCCCATCTGGTTCTCGCACGTGGTGGCCAGCGACAAGCTGGGCGTGGCCACCCTGACGCTGCGTAACGGGCTGCTGGTGGCGGCGACGCTCATCTCCTGCACCCGGCTGTGGCGGGAGACGGTGTCGGGGGCGTCGCCGGCCGGCGAGCCGGACCCGCCGACCGAGCCCCGGGAGTCCGCGCTGGTCAGCCGGTAGGCCGACCGCCCAGCGCGGCGGCGACGTAGGAGCGCCAGCGACCGGTGAAGTCGTCCCGGCCGATGCCCAGCACCTCGCGCAGCGCCGCGTCGAGGGCCCCCGGGCGGCTGCGGTGCGAGCCCACGGCGCGGTAGAAGGCGACGAGCTTCTCCTCGCCCCACTCCTCGGCGATCATGCGGCAGGCCAGCCAGCCCTCCTCGTACGCGCGGGCCAGCCGGCCGGCCTCGCCCGCGAAGCCGAAGTCGGCGTCCTCGGGGAGCTGCTGCGGCGCCCGGCCCGCCGCGACGGCCTCGGCGAGCTCGGGGGCGGCCTGCCGGGGCGTGCGGCCGCTGGTGCGGTAGGCCGCCCAGTCGGCGAAGCCCTCGGAGAGCCACAGCGGGGTGGCGGGCGAGGTGCGGGAGCGGGTGGCGACGTGCGCGGTCTCGTGGGTGAGCACGATGCGCCGCCCGAAGTCGCCGAGCGCGCCGTACGCCTCGGGGTTGACGATGATCCGGTCGGCGGGGGCGGTGTCCTCCCCGCCGGCCCCGGGGGAACGGGAGGCGCCCCCGGCGGCGACGACGCCGGTGGTCACGGCGGCGATGCCGCGGTAGTGGGAGGCGGGGGCGCCCAGCAGGGCCGCCATCCGTTCCAGCGAGGCGGGCATCTCGACCACGACGCGCTCCGCCCAGCCGCCCCGCCACGCCGCGTCCACCGCGGGCACCGCCCGGTCGGCGAGGCCGGCCAGCGCCCGCAGCCGCGCCGGGTCCTGGTCCACGCCGAGGACCAGGCTGCGCTCGCCGCGCACGGCCGTGACCGTGCCCTGTTCCCACAGCTGGCCGCCGCCGGACGCGGGCTCCTGCCCGGCCACGTACCAGCGGTCGCCGCGCCGCACCAGCGTCAGCCGCAGCGAGGTGGTGACCGGTGCCGTGTCGTAGCCGTCCAGGCGGTAGCGCAGCTCGGCCTCGGCGGCGACGCGGTGGCCGTCGCCCGGGAGGGGGCCGAAGCCGCCGGTACGCACCAGGTGGTACTCCCAGGAGGCGAGCGGCACCTGTCCGAGACCCGCGAAGACCCGGCGCCGCTCGGCCCGGTAGCCGCCGGCGGCCGGGTCCACGGCCGCCAGGTAGGCGGCCTCGTCCCGCTCGCGGACGGCGGCCGCCCACCGGTCCAGGAGACGCTGGGCGGCGGTGTCGGTCCCCTCGGCGCGGGTGCCGGGGCCGCCGGGGCCGCAGCCGGCCAGCACGGCGAGCAGGGCGAGGACGAGCAGCACCACCGCCGTCGGGCAGCGCCGCGCCCGCCGTCCGTTCCGCCCGCTGCCCGTCACGCCCGCATCGTACGAGCCGGGCGGCCCCCGGCCCGGGTCAGGGCACGCTCATGGCCGGGTGACGGAGGAAATCGGCATCATGTTGGCCGGGTCGTAGCGGACCCGCGCGCCGGGGTAGGGGGCGTGCACGACCTGGCCGTTGCCCACGTACATGCCCACGTGGCTGGCGTCGTCGCGGTAGATGACCAGATCGCCGGGCCGGGCGTCGGCGAGGGAGACGTGGCGGCCGGCGTTGCGCTGGGCCTGGGAGGTGCGCGGCAGGCCCACTCCGGCGCGGCCGTAGGCCCACTGCATCAGCCCGGAGCAGTCGAAGGCGCCGGGCCCGGTCGCCCCCCAGGCGTACGGGGAGCCCACTGCCGACCGGACCGCCATGGCGGCGGCGGCACCGCGGCCGGAGATCGCCGAAAGGTCGGGCAGCAGTCCGCCGGCGTGCAGGGACCCGGCGGCGCGTTCGCCCGAGCGCGAGGAACGGGCGTAGTCCGCGCGGGCCGGCTCCGGGAGGGAGTTCAGCAGCCGGCGGGCCTCGGCGAGCTTGCCCTCGACCTCCTCCTTGTGGCGCTCGACGGCCGCCCGGCTCGCCTCCAGCTCGGCGAGCGTGCGGGCGGCCTCCTGCCGCTCCTGGCGCAGCGTGCGCTGCGCGGCGAGCAGGGACCGCAGCTGTCCGGCCTGGCGGCCGGTGACGCGGTCGAGGGTGGCGGCCCGGTCGAGGTAGCCGTCGGGGTCGGAGGACAGCAGCAGCTCGATGGCGGGGTCCACCGCGCCGTTGCGGTACTGGGCGGTGGCGATCATGCCGAGGGCGGTGCGCATCCGGTTGACCTGTTCCTGACCGCGCGCGACGCGGTCGGCGGCCTGTTCGACGCGCTCGCGCAGGGCGTCGGCGCGTTCGCCGGCCGCGTTGTACTTCTCGGTGGCCCGCTCGGCCTGCTCGTAGAGCCGGTCGAGTTGTGCTCTCACCGTCCCGGTCGCCTTGGAGTCGTCGGCGGTGTCGCCGGGCCGGGCGGTCGCCGGGGCCGCCGAGAGGGCGGCCGCCGCGGTGGCCACCGCGGCGGACAGAACGGTGACCCGCATGCTCTGGCCGAGGCCGGACTGCGAGGGACGGCGATGGGACGCCACGGGGGGCCGCACTTCCTTCCACTGTGTGCGGACCCCTTGCCGCCCGGTCGACGGGCGGACGACGGCGGGGGGACCGCGCGGCAGACAGTAGCGGCGCGCTCACCCCCTGTTCAAAGACCGCGGGGGGTCGGACGACCGACGCCCCGCCGGAGACGCAGGTCACCGGCGGGGCGTGGAGTCAGTTGCCGTAGCCGGGATTCGCCCGAACGGGCGGCGTGGCGCGGCGGGAAGTGTGAGCCGTGGGAGTACCCCCGTGCCGTGCGGGCCGGGAGGGAAGGGTCAGCCGACGCGGACCCCGAACTGGAAGGGCATGTTGCCCATGGCTTCGTAGCGGACGACCGTGCCGGTCCGCGGCGCGTGCAGCACCTGGCCATTGCCCGCGTAGAGGCCGACGTGGTGCTGGTCGCCGTAGAAGATCACCAGGTCGCCGGGCTGGAGCTGGCTCTGGCTGTAGATGCGGGTGCCGGCGTTGGCCTGGTCCTGGGAGATGCGCGGCAGGGAGACGCCGGCCTGGCCGTAGGCCCACTGGGTGAGGCCGGAGCAGTCCCACGAGGACATGCCGGTCGCACCGTAGTGGTACGGCTTGCCGAGCTGGCTCTGGGCCGCGCCCAGCGCGGCGCCGCCGCGGCCGGAGCCGGCGGGCACCTTCGGGTGGCTCGTCGAGCCGCCGGCGCCGGCGGAGTCGCCGCCCGTCTTGCCGCCGGTGCCCTTGGCGCCGTCGGCGGCCTTGTCCGCCCCGGTGATCTCGGCGCGTTCCTTCTCGGAGAAGCCGTTGAGCACCTTCTGGGCCTCGGCCAGCTTGCCCTGGATCTCGCGCTGGCGCTCGCCCAGCGCCTTGCGGGTGGACTCCAGGTCCGCCAGCTTCGTCGTGGCCTCCTTGCGCTGCTGTGTCAGGACGCGCTGCTTGGCTGCGATCAGCCGCAGGGTGTCCGCCTGCTTGGCGCTGAGCTGGTTGAGGGTGGAAGCCTTCTCCAGGTACGAGTCCGGGTCGGAGGACAGCAGCAGCTGCAGGGTCGGGTCGATGGAGCCGCTGCGGTACTGGGCGGTGGCCATCGAACCGAGGCCGTCGCGGAGCTTGTTGAGCTCCTCCTGGCCGCGGGCGACCCGGTCCTGGAGCTCGTCCACCTGCTTCTGCAGCTTGTCGTGCTGCTCCTTGGCCCCGTTGAACTTCTCGGTGGCCTGCTCCGCCTCTTCGTAGAGCTTGTCGACCTCGGCCTTGGCATCCGCCTTGGAGGGCCGCGGGTCGGCGTGCGCGGACTGCGCGGTGAGTGCGACGGCCGCGGCGGCGGTCGCGGTCAGAACGGTCACCCGAGTGCGGCTCGGCGGCTTGGGACGACGGTGGGAGGCCACGGGGACGAGACCCTCCTCTTCCTCGAACTCAGAATCATGGAGCAAAGGTTCGAGGCCCGACCCTAGTGAGCGGAATGAGATCCTTTCAAATTCTCGTGCGAAAAATCTGCCCCAGGAGTCCAAGCTTTACCAACGGACCACCGCAGGTGACACCGCCTTAACGGGCGTTACCGCTCAGGTCCGGGCAAGTCGCCGCAGCAACAGGGCCGATGCGACCGGCCGTGCGCCCGCCTTGGCGACGCCGTCGGCCACCTCGCGGTCGGTGGAGACCACCACGACCGGACGGCCCGGCGGCTCGGCCCGCACCAGCTGGCGGATGAGCTCGTCCGCCGTCACGCCGGGCTTGCTGAACAGCACCCGCACCCCGCGCGGCGGCGCCAGCAGCACCGGCGCGGCCAGCTCCGCGCCGTCGAAGACGCACGTCACCTCGGCGCCGGTCTGCGCGGCCAGCATCGCCAGCCCGCCCAGCAGCCGCAGTCGTTGCTTGTCCAGCGGCATCGTCGGATAGCCGGTCTTGGTGACGTTGTAGCCGTCGACGACCAGATGCGCCTGCGGCAGCGCCAGCAGCTGGTCCAGCAGCGCCGGGTCGGTCTCCGACAGGGCCCGGGTGGCGATGTCCTTGGGCGTCATCGTGCCGGGCTGCACCGCGTCCACGGTGTCCGCCGGGTGCACGGAGGCGGGCGGCAGCGCCAGCTCGCGCCGCAGCCCCTGGGCCGCGTCCAGCACCGTGTCCAGCAGCAGCCGCAGCCGCATGTCCTCCACGCTGCGCCCCTCGCGGGCCGCCCGGCGGGTCGCCTCCAGGCCCGCCTCGGCCTCCGCCAGCCGGGACTTGATACGCCGCGTCTCGGCCAGGGCCGCCGCCTTCTCGGCCGCGGCCTCCGACCGCAGCGACTCCAGCTCCGCCTGCGCCTTGCGCAGCGCCGCCTCGCCGCGCCGCACGTCGCTGACGGCGCTGCGCAGCTTGCGCTGGTGCGACTCCGACTCCCGGCGCGCCGCCTCCAGCTCGGCGCGGACGCGCTCGGTCTCCGCACGGGCCTCGGCCCGGACCGAGGCCAGCTCCTCGCGCAGCTGCCGCAGCTCGCGCTGGGCCTCCTCGCCGGCCCGCTCGGCGCTGGCCCGCTGGGCCTCCTCGCCGGCGGCCGTGACGAGCTTGACCCAGCCGGGCGGGCGCAGCACGAAGGCCATGGCCGCCACGTCCTCGGGGTCCGCGGCCGCAGGCGGCGAACCGGCGTCGAGCGCCTCGACCAGCTCCGAGCCCGTCTCGCGCAGCCGGGCGGAGATCCGCTGCCGGAAGACCGGGTCGCCCTCCACGGCCGCCGCCATGGCGTTGCCGGCGAACTTGGCCCGCCGGGTCGGGGTGAAGCGGGCGTACTGCCGCAGCTGGGGCGGGAGTTCGGCGACCGTCAGCCCGCCGAACGCCTCCGCGACGAGCCCGATGACCCGCCGCCTGATCCCCTCGGGCAGCGGACGGTCGAGCACCTCCGTGACGCCGTCGTCGGCCCCGCCGGCGTCACCGGCGGCCTCCACGCCGTCAGTGTGCTCCACCACCGTTCATCGCTCCCGTTCTTCAGGCATGTGCGGCCGGCCGGTCCACCAGCTCGATCTGGTCGACCGTGTTGCACCAGCGGCACCGCACGGATTCGATCGTCTCACTGACGACCTCACGCTCCTCCACCTTCGGCTCGCCCGCCAGATCGAGGTGCACGTACTCCACGGCCCTGGTGGTGCGGGTCACGTCGAACCGCGTGAGGTTGCCGCACAGGGTGCAGCGCCACCGGGTCTCGGCCGTCGGCCGGGGAACGCCCATCGTCTCGTCCGTCCTCGTCGTCGGTTCGCGTGCGGTTTACATACGGTCTGCATACGGTCTGTGCAGTTCTCTTTCCGTAACCCTACGGCCTGGTGGTCGCCGAACGCGGTGGCACCGTCCCGACCGGACGGACCGGCGAGGCACTCTGTGCTGGTTGTGCCCGGTACGCCATGATCTGGCCATGATCGGAAAGGTAGTGCGCGCGGGCCGGGACGACGTTCCGTGGGTGACGTGGACGCTCCTGGGCTGCTGCTGCGCGGCCTTCCTCGTCGGGCCGGCCTCCGGCCTGAACGCCGCCTACGGCACCGGGCCCGGCCTGCTGTCGGCCCAGACCGACTACTTCGCGCGCTGGGGCGTCGTGCCGCAGGAGCTCTGGCAGGCCCCCCTGCGGGGTCTGTCCACCCCGTTCACGGCACTGTTCGTCCACGGCAACTGGCTGCATCTGCTGGGCAACATGCTCTTCCTCTACGTCTTCGGCGCCATGACCGAGGCCCGCATGGGCCGCGCCGCCTTCGCCTGCTGCTACCTCCTCACCGGCTACCTCGCACTGCTGGGCTACGCGGTCGTGCACGCACAGTCCGACCGCACGCTGGTGGGGGCGTCCGGCGCCATCTCCGGCGTGCTGGGGGCGTTCCTCTATCTCTTCCCCAGGGCGCGGGTCACCAGCCTCTTCCCGTTCCTCTTCTTCCTGCCGCTGCGCTTCCCCGCCTGGGCCGTACTGCTGTTCTGGTTCGTGCTGCAGTGGCTGGCGACCGGCACGGAGGCCGGCCAGCCCGGCGTCGCGTATCTGGCCCATGTACTGGGCTTCTGCCTCGGCTTCGCCTGCACCTGGGTCCACCGCACGGCTGCGGCTAGAGTGAAGGGCGCAACCCGGTCCACCGAAGGAGACAAGCCGACGTGATCACTTCGATCGTGCTCATCAAGACCGACGTGGACCGGATCCCGGAGATCGCGGAGAAGATCGCCACGCTGGAGGGCGTGAGCGAGGTCTACTCGGTCACCGGCGCCTACGACCTGATCGCGCTGGTGCGGGTGGCCCGGCACGAGGACCTCGCCGAGGTCATCCCGGGCCGGATCAGCAAGGTGCAGGGCGTGGCCTCGACCGAGACGCACATCGCCTTCCGCACGTACTCCCAGCACGACCTCGAAGCGGCCTTCGCCATCGGCCTCGACAGCTGAGCGGGCCCCACGGTCAGGCCGAGGTGTCGGGGACGCAGCGGCCGCCCTCGGTGCGGTAGAGCCACCGCGCGCCGTTCCGCACCAGCTCCCCGACGGCCCGGACGAACCGCTCGACGTGCTCGTCGGGGGTGCCGGCGCCGAAGCTGACCCGGATCGCGTTGAGCGTGGCCCCCTCGTCGGGCGCCCCGCACGCGCCGGGTTCCGTCCCGTCCTCGCCGCCGAGCAGCGTGCGCACCAGCGGATGGGCGCAGAAGAGGCCGTCGCGGACGCCGATGCCGTACTCGGCGGAGAGCGCGGCGGCGAAGTGCGAGCTGTTCCAGCCGTCCACGACGAAGGACAGCACGCCCACCCGCGGGGCGTCGTCGCCGAAGAGCGAGAGCACCCGCACCCCGGGCACCGCGGCCAGCCCCGTCCGCACCTGCTCCACCAGCTGCCGCTCCCGCTCGACGAGCCGGTCGAAGCCCGCCTCGCCGAGCGCCTTGCAGGCCGAGGCGATCGCGTAGACGCCGATGACGTTGGGCGAGCCCGCCTCGTGGCGGGCCGCGCTCTCGTGCCACTGGACGTCGACGCCGCCGTCGGCGCGCCGGGCGACGCTGCGGCTGGCCCCGCCGCCCGCCAGGTACGGCTCGGCGTCCCGCAGCCAGTCGGCACGGCCGGCCAGGACGCCGGAGCCGAACGGCGCGTAGAGCTTGTGGCCGGAGAAGGCGACCCAGTCGACGTCCAACTCCGCGATGTCGACGGGGTGGTGGGGGGCCAGCTGGGCGGCGTCCAGCACGATGCGGGCCCCGTGCGCGTGCGCGGCCGCCGCCAGCTCCCGCACGGGCCACAGCTCGCCCGTCACGTTGGAGGCGCCCGTCACCACCACCAGCGCCGGGCCGTAGGGGTCGCGGTCGGCCAGGGCCCGCTCCAGCGTCTCGACGGCCTGGGCGGGGGTGCGGGGCGCGTCGAGGCAGGTGACCTCGGCGTCGCTCGCCCTCCCCCAGGGCAGCAGCGCGGCGTGGTGCTCGGTCTCGAAGACGAACACCCGGCAGCCGACGGGCAGTACGGATGCCAGGAGGTTGAGCGAGTCGGTGGTGGAGCGGGTGAAGACCACCTGGTCGCCCTCGCGGCAGCCGAGGAATCCGGCCACCGCCGCCCGGCTGTTCTCGAAGAGATCGGTGGACAGCTGCGAGAGGTACCCGGCGCCGCGGTGCACGCTGCCGTAGTACGGCGCGTAGGCGGCGACGTCGTCCCACACGCGCTGCAGGGCCGGGGCGCTGGCGGCGTAGTCGAGGGCCGCATAGGTCACTTCGCCCCCGGTGACCAGCGGCACCCGGACGTCCCGGCCGAGGACGGGCAGCGGGGCGCAGACGGACTGGTCGGCGGCGAGGGTGGCGACAGGCATGACGAACTCCCGTATGAGGCAGGCGAATTCCACCGCGCGGCCGACGACGGGCCCGGCGCGGGAAGGGGAAGAAGGGTGCGCGGAGAAGGGGCTCTCGGAGCCCTAGCGCATTCGCTGAATCACGGAAGAATCTCCCTCGACAACCAGGATCCCTGGCGAGGGATCCGCGCTTGCCGCAGACGTCGCTGCCTGCGGCCTGGTCATCACCCGGGGCACCCCGCCACGGAAGGAGGGTTGCCGGACAGCAAGCCGGGGCCTGATCGCTGTCACTCGTGACCTTGCCGAGGAGTATGGCACACCTTCGGCGCCGGCGGCCCGGTGAGCGGGCGGAATCCCACCCACCGGACCGTCTCCGCTCAGGCGTTGCTGGCCGAAACCCAGCGTTCGAGGGAGCGCCGGGCCGCGCCGGAGTCGATGGACTCCGCGGCCCGGGCGATGCCGGCGGAGATCTGCTCCGCCAGGGGTGCGTCCGTCGGCGCCAACGCCACCAGCGCCGCCGCCGAGTTGAGCAGCACCGCGTCGCGCACCGGCCCGGTCTCCCCCGCCAGCAGGCGGCGGGCGACGTCGGCGTTGTACGAGGCGTCGGCGCCCCGCAGCGCCTCCACCGGCACCAGGTCGATGCCCACGTCGCGGGGGTCGAAGGGCTCCTCCCGCACCGTGCCGTCGCGGACGATCCACACCCGGGAGGTCGCCGTCGTGGTCAGCTCGTCCAGCCCGTCGTCGCCGCGGAAGACCAGCGCCGAGGAGCCCCGCTCGGCCAGCACGCCGGCCAGGATGGGTGCCATCCGGGGGTCCGCCACGCCCGTCGCCTGGGCGCGCACGCGGGCGGGGTTGGTGAGCGGGCCCAGCACGTTGAACGTGGTGCGGATGCCCAGCTCGCGGCGGGCCGCCGCCACGTGCCGCAGCGCGGGGTGGAACTTCACGGCGAAGCAGAAGGTGATGCCCGCCTCCTCGGCGACCTCCACCACCCGCCGCGGCGTCAGGTCGAGGTTGACGCCGAGCTTCTCCAGGACGTCGGAGGCACCGCTGGCGGACGAGGCGGCGCGGTTGCCGTGCTTGACCACCTTCGCGCCAGTGCCGGCCACGACGATCGAGGACATGGTGGAGATGTTGACGGTCTTGGCACCGTCGCCGCCGGTGCCCACGATGTCCACGCTCGGGCCGGGCACCTCGATGAGATTGGCGTGCTCGTACATCGTCCGGACCAGGCCGGAGATCTCGGCGACCGTCTCGCCCTTGGCCCGCAGAGCCACCACGAAGCCGGCGATCTGCGCGCTCGTCGCCTCGCCGCGCATGATGCTGTCCATGGCCCAGGCGGTGTCGTCGGCGCTGAGGTCCACGCGGTCGAGCAGGGCGTCGAGTACGCCGGGCCAGGAGTGGGCCACCGAGCGCTCGCCGCCTGCCGGGGTCGCAACGTTCATGGTCCACACTCCTGGTGGTCGGTCGTCTCCGTGGGAGCTCTCGGTAGCCCCCGGGTCCCAGCCTATCGACGTCCGGGGACAGCGAAGAGCCCCGTCCAGCGCATGGACGGGGCTCTTGCTGTGGCGATCAGTTCACTGTGATCAGCAGGTGGGAGTCATCAGTGGTGGCCGTGGCCGCTGGTGATCTCCTGGTACTCCTCCGCGGTGGCCTTGGGGATGTGCGTCCCCTCGCCGTAGAAGCCCTTCGAGAGCTTCACGCGGAGCTTCTGGGTGGCGCTGATCTTGCGAGCGACGCCGTTCTCGTCGACCTCGGGCTCCAGCGCGAGCGGCGAGGGCTGCTCGTGGGCCGTGAGGGTGTGCAGCTGCTGCTGCGAGAGCGGCTCGTGGACCTCGACGAACTCACCGTGCGGCAGGCGCTTGATGATGCCCGACTCGCGGCCGTGCAGCACCTTCTCCTTGTCGCGACGCTGGAGACCCATGCAGATCCGGCGGGTGACGACGAAGGCGATGACCGGGCCGACGAAGAACGCGATCCGGACGAACCAGGTGATGGCGTTGATCGACAGGTGGAAGTGGGTGGCCCACAGGTCGTTTCCACCACCGACCAGCAGCACCAGGTACCAGGTCAGCCAGGCCACACCGAACGCGGTGCGGGTCGGGGCGTTGCGCGGGCGGTCCAGCAGGTGGTGCTCACGCTTGTCGCCGGTGACCCAGGACTCGATGAACGGGTACACGGCGATGGCGGCCAGCACCAGCGGGAAGATCATCAGCGGGATGAACACGCCCAGGACGAGCGTGTGACCCGCGAAGTTGATCTCCCAGCCCGGCATCACGCGGATGAGGCCCTCGGAGAAGCCCATGTACCAGTCGGGCTGCGCACCGGTGGACACCTGGTCCGGGCGGTACGGGCCCATGGCCCAGATCGGGTTGATCGTCGCGACGGCCGCGATGGCCGCGATGACACCGAAGACCAGGAAGAAGAAGCCTCCGGCCTTGGCCATGTAGACCGGCAGCAGCGGCATGCCGACCACGTTCTTGTTCGTCCGGCCGGGGCCGGGGAACTGCGTGTGCTTGTGGTAGAAGACCAGGATCAGGTGCGCCACCAGCAGGCCGAGCATCACGCCCGGCAGCAGCAGGACGTGGATCGAGAAGAACCGCGGCACGAAGTCCGAGCCGGGGAACTCGCCACCGAACAGGAACATCGAGATGTAGGTGCCGATGATCGGGATGGAGAGGATCGCACCCTCCATGAACCGGACACCGGTGCCCGAGAGCAGGTCGTCCGGCAGCGAGTAACCGGTGAAACCGGTGAACATGCCGAGGACCAGCAGCAGGAAGCCGAACAGCCAGTTGACCTCACGCGGCTTGCGGAACGCGCCGGTGAAGAACACGCGCATCATGTGCACGAGCATGGCCGCGACGAAGATCAGCGCCGCCCAGTGGTGGATCTGCCGGATGAGCAGACCGCCGCGGACGTCGAAGCTGATGTCGACGGTCGACTTGAACGCCTCGGACATCCGCATGCCCTGCATGGGGACGTACGAGCCGTGGTAGACGACCTCGTTCATGCTGGGGTGGAAGAACAGCGTCAGATACACACCCGTGAGGATGATGATCACGAAGCTGTAGAGGCAGACCTCGCCCAGCATGAAGGACCAGTGGTCCGGGAAGATCTTCCGCATGTTGGCCTTGGCCAGGCTGTAGATGCCCAGCCGGCCGTCGGCCCAGTCGGCGACCCGCTCGCCGGCGGGCGCCTTGCGGCGGTTGTCGTTGTTGCTCATCCGCGCTCCCAGTAGGCAGGACCGACGGGCTCGGCGAAGTCGCCCATGGCCTCAAGGTAGCCCTTGTCGTTGACCTTGATCCGCAGCTGCGGAAGGGCGTGACCGGCCGGGCCGAAGATCACCCGGCCGCCGTCGGCGAGGTCGAAGGTGGACTGGTGGCACGGGCACAGCACGTGGTGCGTCTGCTGCTCGTAGAGGCTGATCGGGCAGCCGACGTGGGTGCAGATCTTGGAGAACGCGACGATGCCGTCGGCCGACCAGTCGAGCTCGCGCTTGTCCTTGATGTTCTCCGGGCGGAGCCGGACGATCATCAGGGCCGCCTTGGCGATCTCCTGCTGGAAGTCGTGGTCCTCCTCCTTCATGCCCTCGGGCATGGCGAAGGTGAGGGAGCCGACCTGGATGTCCTCGGGACGCAGCGGCTGCAGCGTGTTCTGGTTGATCAGCATCTTGCCCTCGGACCAGGCGGTCTTGCGGAGCTTGGTGCCCGGCAGCGGACCGAGGTCGCGGAGCAGCACCACACCGGAGAGCGGCACCAGGGCCAGCGCGCCGAACATGGTGTTGCGGATCAGCTTGCGACGGCCGAACCCGGACTCCTCGGCACCCAGCTTGAAGTCGGCCAGAACCTTGGCCTTGACCTCGGGGGCCGCCTCGATCGGGTGCCGGTCGTCGGCGACCTCGACGTCGGACATCAGGGTGCGGGCCCAGTGGACCGCGCCCGCGCCGATGCAGAACAGGGCCACGCCGAGGGTGAGCCCCAGCGAGAAGTTCAGGGCGCTGATGTGACCGATCGGGAACACGTAGATGTTCTTGTCGACCGGCAGGCTCACGTACGCGGCGATGAAGCCGACCGTGGCCAGCATGGACAGCACGAACAGGAACGCGACCACGCGCTCGGAGCGCTTGGCGGCCCGCTCGTCGATGTCCTGGATGCGCGGCTCGTGCGGCGGCAGCCCCGGGTCCGCGAAGGGGTCGGCTGCGGTGGCTACGACACCTTCGTGCGCGTCGCCCTGCGTGCTGGGCAGGGTCTCTTCTGGAATGTCTTGGCTACTCATGACTTCTTGGCCTTAGCGGTGTGGGCCGCGACCCAGATGGCGACTGCGATCAGCGCACCCAGACCGAAGATCCACGCGAACAGACCCTCGCTGACCGGGCCGAGACCGCCCAGTTCGAGGCCGCCCGGGCTCTTGGTCTTGTCGCTGTTGACCGTGTCGAGGTACGCGATGATGTCCTTCTTGTTCTTCTCCGACATCGTGGTGTCGGGGAAGGAAGGCATGTTCTGCGGGCCGGTCTGCATGGCCTCGTAGATGTGCTTGGGGTTGACGCCCTCAAGCGTGGGGGCGTACTTGCCGTTCGAGAGTGCGCCGCCCTTGCCGGTGAAGTTGTGGCACTGGGCGCAGTTCGTACGGAACAGCTCGCCACCCTTGGCGATGTCGGCACCGTCGGGGCTGTACTGGTTCTTCGTCGGGACCGAGGGGCCCGCGCCGAGAGAGGCGATGTACGCGGCGAGCTGGTCGATCTCGGCCTGCGTGTAGATGGCCTTCTTGCGGGGCGCCTGGGCACCCTGCTGCTGGAGCGGCATGCGGCCGGTGGCGACCTGGAAGTCGACGGCGGCGGCGCCCACGCCGACCAGGCTCGGCCCGTCGGAGGTGCCCTGACCGCCGGTTCCGTGGCAGCTTGCGCAGCCCACGGAGTACAGCTTCTTGCCCTCCTCGATGGCGAGGGACTGGGCGGTGTCATCGGCCTTGGCCGTGTCCGCCGGCGCGAACGCGGCGTACAGCCCCCCAGTTACCGCCAGCGCGAAGAGTAGGACGACGACCGCCGCCAGCGGATGGCGTCGTCGTGCGGAGAGCTTTTTCACGGATTACCCCGGTGTCAGGATCTTCTGCGTCGATGCTGGACTGATGGTCCGGTGCGGGACAGGACCGATTACTTGATCAAGTAGATCGTGGCGAAGAGGCCGATCCAGACCACGTCGACGAAGTGCCAGTAGTAGGACACGACGATGGCGGCGGTCGCCTGGTGGTGGGTGAACCTCTTGGCCGCGTACGTCCTGCCCAGGACCAGCAGGAAGGCGATGAGACCGCCCGTCACGTGCAGGCCGTGGAAGCCGGTGGTCAGGTAGAACACCGAACCGTACGGGTCGGAGGACAGGGAGAGCCCCTCCTCCTTGACCAGATCGGTGTATTCGAAGACCTGGCCGCCGATGAAGATGGCACCCATCACGAACGTGACCACGAACCACATGCGCAGCTTCTTCACGTCGCCGCGCTCGGCGGCGAAGACGCCGAGCTGGCAGGTGAGGGAGGAGAGCACGAGGATCGTGGTGTTGGTGGCCGAGAACGGAAGGTTCAGCGCGGACGCCATTTCCTTCCAGTGCTCGGCTCCGGTCACCGATCGCAGGGTGAAGTACATCGCGAAGAGGGCCGCGAAGAACATCAGCTCGGAACTCAGCCAGATGATGGTTCCGACGCTGGTGAGGTTCGGTCGATTGACCGACGGGTGCGCGTGCCCGGTATCTGTTGCTGTTGCTGTCGCCACGACCGACATTATGTCGGTCGCTTATCTCGCGCTCACTCCGGGGGGTGCCGTTCGGTGTGTCAAGACCGTATGCGCTGCTCGTACGGCCCACGCCGGGCGTCCCCCAAAGGGGGGAAGGGCCGCTTCCGGGGCCTTGCGGGCCTCGCCGAACCCTCCTCCCGGAGGGCCTTCGCGGAGTAGCATCCGCGCACAACGGCCCGACCCACACGCTGTGCTGTCCATGAGCGTCCACAAGCCTGGAGGAACGATGCAGCCGACCGCCACGGTGCTGGTCTACAGCGACAACGCGCACACGCGCGAGCAGGTGCGGCTGGCTTCCGGGAGGCGTCCGGCGGCGGACGTCCCACCCGTCGAGTACCTGGAGTGCGCGACCCTCCCCGCGGTGCTGCGGACGCTGGCGGAGCACCGGGTGGACGTGTGCGTTCTGGACGGCGAGACGGCGCCCGCGGGCGGCATGGGCGTGTGCCGGCAGCTGAAGGACGAGGTGTTCCGCTGCCCGCCGGTGCTGCTGCTCATCGGCCGTCCGCAGGACGCCTGGCTGGCCACCTGGAGCCGCGCGGACGCGGCCGTCACCCATCCGCTGGACCCGGTCGCCTTCGCGGACGCCCTGGCGGGGCTGTTGCGGCAGAAGCTGGGCGTCGACGCCTGACCCCCTACAGCTCGGGCCGCAGCCGGGCCACGTCGGCCGGGCCCGTGCCCTCCCGCTTGCCGGCCACCAGGGCGCTGCCCTCGCGCCACTGCTTCCAGGGCATGTTCCAGTCGCCGAAGCCGTTGTCGAAGGGCGTCATGGTGGCGCCGGCGCTGCCGACGACCTTGACGACGTCGCCGACGCGGACGTTGTCGAAGAACCACTTGGCGTTGGCGGTGCTCATGCCGGTGCAGCCGTGGCTGACGTTGTCCATGCCCTGCGAGCCCTCGGACCAGGGGGCGGCGTGGACGTACTCGCCGCTCCAGGTGACCCGGGTGGCCCAGTAGACCGGCAGGTCGTAGGAGTCCTCGCTGCCCTCTGCGATGCCGATGCTGGTGCCGCGCATCCGTACGAAGGATTCCCGGCCCAGGATCACCTTGACCCCGTTGCGGGTGGCGTAGCCGGGCTTGCCGGTGGTGACGGGGATGGTGCGCAGGGTCTCGCCGTTCTTCATGACCGTCATGTAGTGCCCGGCGGCGTCGGTGACGGCCTCGACGCGGTCGCCGGTGGTCAGCCTGACGGGCTTCGAGGGGCCTCCGTAGAGGCCGCCGCCGACCTTGATGCCGTCGAGGGTGGCGCGCACGTCGATCGTGGCGTGGGCAGGCCAGTACTCGGCCGGACGGTAGTGCAGGGTCCGGTTGTCCACCCAGTGCCAGGCGCCCTGGACCGCGGGCTGGGACTCGACGTGCAGGGTGCGTTCGACGACGGCGCGGGCGACCGGGTCCTGGACGGGCTCGCTGAGCTCGGCGGTGACGGGCTGTCCGACGCCGTAGGTGCCGCTCTGCGGGCCGAAGGCGACCCGCAGCAGCCTGTCGGCCGGATTGGTGTCGAAGCCGATCGTCCGGCGCCCCTGGGCCCCGTCCTCGTCCTCGGTGCTGACGCGCACGGTGTAGTGGGCGCCGGCCGCCAGCGCTCCGGTGCTGTGCCAGCGGGAGCCGTCGGGGGCGAGCTCGCCCTTGACGTACCGTCCGGCGGCGTCGGTGGCGGTCACGTCGGTGATCCGGTCGCCGCCGGAGGCCGTGACCTCCAGGGGCTTGCTCGGGTCCGCCTTCCGGCCGGAGTCGGCGCCGGCCAGCCTGACCTGGTCCGTGGCGTCGTAGGGCTTGTCGGCCAGCGGGTTCGACGAGCCGCCGCAGGCGGCGAACACCGGCGCCAGGGAGACCAGCAGCAGGGCGCAGAGCGGCACCGCTTGGCTTCGAGGTGTGTGACCCATGGTCACACCGTAGGAAGGATCCGGCCGGACGGCTCCCGGGGCGCCTGCAAACGGGTGGGGAACGCACCGGGCCCCGCACACCGTGCGGTGTGCGGGGCCCGGGAAGCGGCGGGGCGGAACCTACTGGTTCTGGTTCTCGCCGCGGTAGAACTCGAACACCCAGCCGAAGAGGCCGACCAGGATGATCGGGGCGGAGAAGTACATGAGCCACCAGCCGAAGCAGATGCTCATGAAGGCGAGGGCGCCACCCACGGCCAGGGACAGCGGCTGCCAGCTGTGCGGGGCGAAGAAGCCCAGCTCACCGGCGTCGTCGGCGACGTCCGCGTTCTTGTCGTCCTGCGCCCCGGCGTCCACCCGGCGCGCGGTGAACGCCAGGTAGTAGCCGACCATGATGCACAGGCCGAAGGCCATGAAGAGGGCGGTCGTACCGGCCGCTTCCTTCGCCCACACGCCATAGACGACCGCCATGGCGAGGATGAAGACGGAGAGCCAGATGAACATCCGGCCTTGGATCTTCACTTGCCGGCCTCCTTGCCACCCGCGAGGGCCTTGTCAGCGGCGAGGTTCTCCTCGATCTCCAGCGCCGCGATCTCCGGGTGGTGCAGGTCGAACGCCGGGGATTCGGAGCGGATGCGCGGCAGGGTGAGGAAGTTGTGCCGCGGCGGCGGGCAGGAGGTCGCCCACTCCAGCGAACGGCCGTAGCCCCACGGGTCGTCGACCTCGACCTTCTTGCCGTACTTGGCCGTCTTCCACACGTTGTACATGAACGGCAGCATCGACAGACCGAGCAGGAACGAGCTGATCGTCGAGATGGTGTTCAGCGTGGTGAAGCCGTCGGCGGCGAGGTAGTCCGCGTAACGACGCGGCATGCCCTCGGCGCCCAGCCAGTGCTGGACCAGGAACGTGCCGTGGAAGCCCACGAACAGCGTCCAGAAGGTGATCTTGCCCAGGCGCTCGTCCAGCATCTTGCCCGTGAACTTCGGCCACCAGAAGTGGAAGCCGGAGAACATCGCGAACACCACGGTGCCGAAGATGACGTAGTGGAAGTGCGCGACCACGAAGTACGAGTCGGAGACGTGGAAGTCCATCGGGGGCGAGGCCAGGATGACGCCGGTCAGACCACCGAAGGTGAAGGTGATCAGGAAGCCGACGGCCCACAGCATCGGGGTCTCGAAGGACAGCGAGCCCTTCCACATGGTGCCGATCCAGTTGAAGAACTTCACACCGGTCGGGACCGCGATGAGGAAGGTCATGAAGGAGAAGAACGGCAGCAGTACACCGCCGGTCACATACATGTGGTGCGCCCACACGGTGACCGAGAGACCCGCGATGGAAATCGTCGCGGCAATCAGGCCCCAGTAACCGAACATCGGCTTCCGGGAGAACACCGGAATGACCTCGGAAATGATGCCGAAGAACGGCAGGGCGATGATGTAGACCTCGGGGTGACCGAAGAACCAGAAGAGGTGCTGCCACAGCAGCGCGCCGCCGTTGGACGCGTCGAATACGTGGGCACCGAATTTACGGTCCGCCTCCAGGGCGAACAGCGCCGCGGCCAGCACCGGGAAGGCCAGCAGGACCAGGACACCGGTCAGCAGGACGTTCCAGGTGAAGATCGGCATGCGGAACATCGTCATGCCCGGGGCGCGCATGCAGATGATCGTGGTGATGAAGTTGACCGAACCGAGGATCGTGCCGAAGCCGGAGAAGGCCAGACCCATGATCCACATGTCGGCGCCGACGCCCGGCGAACGGACCGCGTCCGACAGCGGGGAGTAGGCGAACCAGCCGAAGTCGGCCGCACCCTGCGGGGTGAGGAAGCCGGCCACCGCGATCAGCGAGCCGAAGAGGTAGAGCCAGTAGGCGAACATGTTCAGCCGCGGGAACGCCACGTCGGGCGCGCCGATCTGCAGCGGCATGATCCAGTTCGCGAATCCGGCGAACAGCGGCGTCGCGAACATCAGCAGCATGATCGTGCCGTGCATCGTGAACGCCTGGTTGAACTGCTCGTTCGACATGATCTGCGTGCCGGGACGGGCCAGCTCGGCGCGCATGAGGAGCGCCATCAGGCCGCCGATGCAGAAGAACGCGAACGACGTGACCAGGTAGAGCGTGCCGATCGTCTTGTGGTCAGTGGTGGTGAGCCACTTGATCACCTGATTACCGGGCTGCTTCTGGCGGACGGGTGGTGCTGCCGTGGCTGTTGCGGCGGCGGCACCCTGGGGTTCGTTGAGGATGCTCACTTGTTCTTGGTCTCCGCGTTCTTCGCGTGATCCGTCATCGCGATACCCGCCGGCTGGTAACCGGTCTGGCCCTTGGCCGCCAGCTCCTTCAGGTGCGCCCGGTACCGCTCAGGAGAGACGATCTTGACGTTGAAGAGCATCCGCGAGTGGTCCTGACCGCAGAGCTCGGCGCACTTGCCCAGGTAGGTGCCCTCCTTCTTGGGGGTCACCGTGAAGCTGTTGGTGTGGCCCGGGATGACGTCCTGCTTCATCAGGAACGGCACCACCCAGAAGGAGTGGATGACGTCCCGGGAGGTGAGGACGAACTGCACCGTCTCGCCCTTGGGCAGCCACAGCGTCGGGCCCGGGTTGTTGGTCTGCGGGTTCCGGTCACCCGGGACGCCGACCTCGTAGACACCCTCCGCGCCCTGCGGTGCCTTCTTCAGGAACCGGTCCGGGATCGCGTCGAGCTCCTTGTTCTCACGGAGCGGCTTCGCCGGCGTCGCGGCGTTGCCGTCGACGTTCTCCATGTAGTTGAACGCCCAGCTCCACTGGAAGCCCACCACGTTGACGACGTGCTGCGGCTTGTCCGGGTTGGTCAGGAGCTTGTTCTCATCACGCGCGGTGAAATAGAAGAGCACCGAGACGATGATGATCGGGACCACGGTGTACAGCGCCTCGATGGGCATGTTGTACCGGGTCTGGGTGGGGATCTCCACCTTGGACCTGCTGCGCCGGTGGAAGATGACGCTCCACAGGATCAGGCCCCACACCAGTACGCCCGTGGCGAGCGCAGCCGCCCACGAGCCCTGCCACAAGGAGAGGATCCGCGGCGCCTCTTCCGTGACGGGCGTTGGCATGCCGAGGCGGGGGAAGTCCTTCGATGTGCAACCGGTGGCGGTCGCCAGGACAGCGCCCGCGGCCAGCGCCTGCAGCAGCTTCCGCCGCACCGGGCGCCGCGACGAGCGGTCGGAGCCGTTGGGACTCACGTAGCGCCTTCCCGAGAGTCTCGCCCGTGCGGCCGGCTGCGGCCGTCTCGCTGGTCGGTCGCCGGCCCGCTGCGGGCAGGGGTTTGGATGTTTATGCGGACCAAACCCTACTGGACGCTATTTGGGGTCGCGCGGGGAGGGTGCCCAACGCGCCGGTCCGGTCCCCGAAGGGGTGGAATCTCGGGATCCGGAGGCCGTCTGGGGGACCGTCAGCGGCACGTGCGAGCAGGTCGCAGGGGGTGCGCCCGGCCATCCGGAGGAACCCCGCCGGCCGGCCGTGCACCGCAGTCACGGGCGGCGCGGCGAACGGGGGGCGGTGGCCCCGTCGCTCCCGCGTGCGAGGGAGTTAGCGTTCGTATGTGCCCTACTTCGACGCGGCCTCCGCCGCCCCCCTGCACCCGGTCGCCCGCCAGGCGCTGCTGGCCGCCCTCGACGAGGGGTGGGCCGACCCCGCCCGGCTCTACCGCGAGGGCCGCCGGGCCCGGCTGCTGCTGGACGCCGCCCGCGAGGCCACGGCGGAGGAGGTGGGCTGCCGGCCCGACGAACTCGTCTTCACCCCTTCGGGGACGCGCGCCCTGCACGACGGCATCGCCGGGGCGCTGGCCGGCCGCCGCCGGGTGGGCCGCCATCTGGTGGTCTCCGCGGTGGAGCACTCCGCCGTCCTGCACTCCGCCGCCGCCCTGGAGACGGCGGGCGGCAGCGTCACCGAGGTGCCCGTGGACCGCACGGGCCGGGTCGGGCCGGGTGCGTTCGCCGCGGCGCTGCGGCCCGACACCGCCCTGGCGGCGCTGCAGACCGCCAACCACGAGGTGGGCACGGAGCAGCCGGTCGCCGAGGTGGCCGAGGCGTGCCGGTCGGCGGGCGTCCCGCTGCTGGTGGACGCCGCCCAGTCGCTCGGCTGGGGCCCGGTGCCCGGGGGCTGGTCACTGCTGACCGCGAGCGCGCACAAGTGGGGCGGGCCGGCCGGGGTGGGCCTGCTGGCCGTGCGCAAGGGCGTGCGGTTCGCGGCCCGGGGGCCGGCGGACGAGCGTGAGTCCGGCCGGGCGCCGGGCTTCCCCGACCTGCCCGCGATCGTCGCGGCCGCGGCGTCGCTGCGGGCGGTGCGCGCGGAGGCGGCGGCTGAGGGCGCGCGGCTGCGCGGCCTGGTGGAGCGCCTGCGCGAACGGGTGCCCGCGCTCGTCCCGGACGTCGAGGTGGTCGGCGACCCGGTGCGCCGGCTGCCGCACCTGCTGACGTTCTCCTGTCTGTACGTGGACGGGGAGACGCTGCTGCACGCGCTGGACCGCGAGGGCTTCTCGGTCTCCTCCGGCTCCTCGTGCACCTCCAGCACGCTGAGGCCCAGTCATGTGCTGCAGGCGATGGGCGTGCTCTCGGAGGGCAACGTACGGGTCTCCCTGCCGCTGGGGACGACGGCGGAGGAGGTGGAGGGCTTCCTGGAGGTGCTGCCCCGGGTGGTGGCATCGGTGCGCGAGCACCTGGGCGCCCCGGCGACGGCGCCGGCCGAGGCGCCGGCCGCGGCCGGCGAGGAGGAACTGGTCGTCGACTCGCTGGGCAAGCGCTGCCCGATCCCGGTGATCGAGCTGGCGAAGGTGATCGGGGACGTGCCGGTGGGCGGACTGGTGACGGTCCTGTCGGACGACGAGGCCGCGCGCCTCGACATCCCCGCGTGGTGCGGAATGCGCGACCAGGAGTACGTGGGCGAACGCCCGGCGCCCCCCGGAGTGGCGTACACGGTGCGCCGCCGGATCTGAACCCGCCGGGCCGGACCGGCCCGGGTCCGCCGGGTGCACCCCGGGGCTCCGCCCCGGACCCCGCTCCTCAAGCTCCCCCAGCCACCGCTGGGAGGTGCCCCCGGAGGGGCTGGATCGTACCCGGACGGGCGGGAAGATCCAGCCCGTCCGGGTCGGCGCGCACGGAACCGGGGGCGGGGGCGCACCCCCGGTGGGTCAGGACAGGTGTGCCTGGACCTCTGCGGCGGCCTCGTGGCCGTACGCCTTGGTGAAACGCTCCATGAAGTGGCCGCGGCGCAGTTCGTACTCCTGCGTGCCCAGCGTCTCGATGACCAGCGTCGCCAGCATGCAGCCCACCTGCGCGGCCCGCTCCAGCGTCAGCCCCCACGTCACGCCCGCGAGGAAGCCCGCGCGGAAGGCGTCGCCGACGCCGGTCGGGTCGACCTTGGCCTCCTCCTGCGCGCAGCCGACCTCGATCACCGGCTCGCCGGCGCGCTCGATGCGCACGCCCGCCGGGCCCAGCGTGGTGATGCGGGTGCCGACCTTGGCCAGGATCTCCTCGCCCGTCCAGCCCGTCTTGGACTCGATGAGCGCCTTCTCGTACTCGTTGGTGAAGAGGTAGGCCGCCCCGTCGATCAGGACGCGGATGTCGTCGCCCTCCAGGCGGGCGAGCTGCTGGGAGGGGTCGGCCGCGAAGGGGATGGCGCGGGCGCGGCACTCCTCGGTGTGGCGCAGCATCGCCTCGGGGTCGTCCGCGCCGATCAGCACCAGGTCCAGGCCGCCGACCCGGTCGGCCACGGGCTGCAGCTCGATCTGGCGGGCCTCGCTCATCGCGCCGGTGTAGAAGGACGCGATCTGGTTGTGGTCGGTGTCCGTGGTGCACACGAAGCGGGCGGTGTGCAGGACCTCGGAGATGTGCACGGAGGCGGTGTCGACGCCGTGCCGGTCGAGCCAGGCCCGGTAGTCCGCGAAGTCCGCGCCGGCGGCACCGACCAGGATCGGCTTCAGGCCGAGCAGGCCCATGCCGAAGCAGATGTTGGGGCCCACGCCGCCGCGGCGGACGTCCAGCTCGTCGACGAGGAAGGAGAGGGAGACCGTGTGCAGCTGGTCCGCCACCAGCTGATCGGCGAAGCGGCCGGGGAAGGTCATCAGGTGGTCAGTGGCGATGGAGCCGGTGACAGCGATACGCACGGCGGGTCTGCTCCCTGCGGGGCGGTGGACGGGGGTGATGGGTCAAGGAAGAGCCACACCACGTTACCGGGGCCCGCGCGCAACCCCCGGGCCCGGATCCCCATGATTAGTACGCAAATCTACCTAATAGTAGGTCTTTCACGGCGCGCTCTCCGCTGCGTACGGTGCGGGTATGCCGAAGACTGTGAAGGACGTCACGCCCACCACGGACCCGGAATCACTGGACGAGCTGCGCAGGGACTGCGCCCGCATGGCACCGCACTGGACCCGCACCGCAGGTGAGCCCCGTCCCGCCGGGGCCACGCCGCTCTCGCTCATCCACGGCATCACCGTCCCGGCGGGATCGGCACGGCTCCTGGACGGGATGTCGGAGTACGGCGACTGACGGTCCCGGAAGGCGCCCCGCACGAGACAGTGGAACCGCTCGCTCCTGCGCTCCGTCCAAGCCGCGTCCCCCTCACGGGGGATGCGGCAGTACACACATTGAGCGGAGCGAAGGAGCGATGCGGTGAGCACCGAGGGCAGCACTCCGGGCGGCAGCCCCGAGAAACGGCAGCGGAAGCACTCCCCGCTGGCGGTGGCATCGGTGGCGGCGGCCGTGCTGCTGGCCGGTGGCGGCGGCGCGTACTGGGCGTCCACGGCGTCGCGCGACGGTGACGGCGGGAGCGGCGCGGACGCGAGCGCCGGCAGCGGCTCCCCGCCGCCGCTCGCGCTGGACGGGTACGGGCGCGCGGCCGGCCCCGGCGGGCCGTCCCAGGGGCAGGGCATCGCCGTGGGCGAGCCCGATCCGCACGGCGTGCGCTACCGGGCCGAGGGCAGGCTGCCCGCCGGCCCGCGGACCGCGGCCGTCCACCTGCCCGCGCGCGAGGTGACGCGCGACCGGGTGGCCGCCCTCGCCAAGGCCCTCGACGTCCAGGGCGCCCCGCGGCTGGTCCAGGACACCTGGACGGTCGGCGGCGGCCCGGACGCCGCGGGGCCCACGCTGCAGGTGAGCCGGCAGGGGCCGGGCAGCTGGTCGTACTCGCGCTACGGCGTGCCGGGCGGCACCCACTGCGTGACGCCGCCGTCCCAGGAGGGCTCGAAGGACGCGCCCGCGCCGAAGTGCCCCTCCTTCCGTGACGGCTCCCCGGCCCCGGACCCGGCCGCGGCGCGGCCCGTGCCGGAGGACAAGGCGAAGAACGCCGCCGCGCCCGTGCTCAAGGCACTGGGCCAGGAGGGCGCCCGGACCGATGCGAGCAAGGTCCACGGCGCCGTGAGGGCCGTCACGGCCGATCCCGTGGTGAACGAGCTGCCGACGTACGGCTGGCAGACGAGCCTGCAGATCGGTGCGGACGCGCAGGTCGTCGGCGGCAGCGGCATGCTGGACGTGCCGAAGAAGGACGCGGACTACCCCCTGATCACGGCGGACCGGGCGCTCGGCGAACTGAACAAGGGCGCCGGTACGGGCCGGGTGGGCGTCGGCGGCTGCGCGACGGCGGTCCCGTTCAAGGACCAGGGTGAGGACCCGGAGAAGGAGGGCAGCGGCACGCCGTGCCCGGGCAAGCCGGACGGACCGGAGCCGGTGACGGTGACCGGCGCGGCGTTCGGGCTGTCGGCGCAGTCCGTCTCCGGGCGGCAGGCGCTGGTGCCGTCGTGGCTGTTCACGGCGCGGATGCCGGGCGCCGGCAAGGGTGACACGGTGACGATCGCCCAGCCCGCCGTCGACCCGAAGTACATCGCGCGGCAGGACCGGCCCGGGAGCGGCCGGCCGGACGGCACGCCGACGGCGACCCCGCCGGTCTCCGGACCGTTGCGCGTGGAGTCGTACAGCGCGCGCGACGACGGCCGCACGCTCGTCCTGCACTTCTGGGGCGGGGTGTGCAGCGACTACGCCGCGTCGGCCGAGCAGTCCTCGTCGGCGGTGACGGTGAAGGTCACGGGCACCGAGAAGCAGCCGGGCCGGTACTGCGTGATGATGATCAAGAAGTTCGACACGACGGTCTCGCTGGACGAGCCGCTGGGCGACCGGAAGGTCGTGGACCTGGCGAGCGGCGACGCCGTGCGGCAGCAGGGCAAGTAGCCGGACGGCAGGCAGGGCACGCAAAAGGGCGGCCTCCCCCGAGGGGGCGCCGCCCTTTTCGCGTGTGCGTGCGCCGACGCGTCCGGCGATTTAGCTGAACGAGTCGCCGCAGGCGCAGGAGCCCGTGGCGTTGGGGTTGTCGATCGTGAAGCCCTGCTTCTCGATGGTGTCGACGAAGTCGATGGAGGCGCCGCCCAGGTACGGGGCGCTCATGCGGTCGGTGACGACCTTCACACCGTCGAAGTCCTTGACGACGTCGCCGTCGAGCGAGCGCTCGTCGAAGAAGAGCTGGTAGCGCAGGCCCGAGCAGCCACCGGGCTGGACGGCGACGCGCAGGGCGAGGTCGTCGCGGCCCTCCTGCTCCAGCAGGCTCTTGACCTTCGCGGCAGCGGCGTCGGACAGGAGGATGCCGTCGCTCACCGTGGTCTTCTCGTCCTGAACGGACATCTGCTTCACTCCCGGGTTTGGTGCGGACTGCTTGCCTTCGGCAGCAACCCACGACGTCCCGGATTCATTCCGGGCCTGGCCTGTGTCTTGCGTCTTTCATGCTCGCACACCACCCGCACCGGGGGAATGTGTCACATCGACACGATGGCCATCGTCAAACTGACGTGAAGCAGTTATGATAGATAGCGTCAAATTGACGACAAGGCCGATCGTAGCGGCCGTCCGCAGAACAGAAAGGGTGCGTGTCGTGACCACCGCCCAGCCCTTGGATGTCCAGCCCACCCCCCTCGCCCTCCTGCTGCTCGGACGCGAGTCCGACCCGCGGAGCGAGCGCGGCGTGGAGTGCCCCGGCGACCTGCCGGCGCCGTCCGACCCGGATCTGGTGGAGCGTGCCCGCGCGGCCAAGGCGAAGCTCGGGGACAAGGTCTTCGTGCTCGGCCACCACTACCAGCGCGACGAGGTCATCGAGTTCGCGGACGTCACCGGTGACTCCTTCAAGCTCGCCCGCGACGCGGCCGCCCGCCCGGACGCCGAGTACATCGTCTTCTGCGGCGTGCACTTCATGGCCGAGTCCGCGGACATCCTGACCGGCGACGACCAGCAGGTCGTCCTGCCGGACCTGGCCGCGGGCTGCTCGATGGCCGACATGGCCACCGCCGAGCAGGTCGCCGAGTGCTGGGACGTGCTGACCGAGGCCGGCATAGCCGAGGTGACGGTCCCCGTCTCGTACATGAACTCGTCGGCCGACATCAAGGCGTTCACCGGCAAGCACGGCGGCACCATCTGCACCTCCTCCAACGCCGAGCGCGCCCTGAACTGGGCGTTCGAGCAGGGCGAGAAGGTGCTGTTCCTGCCCGACCAGCACCTGGGCCGCAACACCGCCGTCCGCGACATGGGCATGTCCCTGGAGGACTGCGTCGTCTACAACCCGCACAAGCCGAACGGCGGCCTGACCGCCGAGGAGCTGCGCGGCGCGAAGATGATCCTGTGGCGCGGGCACTGCTCGGTGCACGGCCGCTTCTCGCTCGACTCCGTCAACGACGTGCGCGAGCGCATCCCGGGCGTCAACGTCCTGGTGCACCCCGAGTGCCGGCACGAGGTCGTGGCCGCGGCCGACTACGTGGGCTCGACGGAGTACATCATCAAGACCCTGGAGGCCGCCCCGGCCGGGTCCAAGTGGGCCATCGGCACGGAGCTGAACCTGGTGCGCCGCCTGGCGAACCGGTTCGCCGACCAGGGCAAGGAGATCGTCTTCCTCGACAAGACGGTCTGCTTCTGCTCGACCATGAACCGCATCGACCTGCCCCACCTGGTGTGGGCGCTGGAGTCCCTCGCGGACGGCAAGGTCGTCAACCGCATCGAGGTCGACCCCGAGGTCGCGAGCTTCTCGAAGCTGGCGCTGGAGCGGATGCTCGCCCTGCCGTAGCCGTAGCGGTCGTCGCCGTCCGCGGACGCCGGGCGGGCCGGAGGGATCCGGCCCGCCCGGCGTCCGGCGTGTTCCGTCCGTTCACGGACGGACGGACGGCGGCGGACGGCGCGGGCGGACGTTCGCCGGCCGTACCGGGCCGATGTGCGTCAGTCCGTCCTCGGGCGGACCAGGCCCGACTCGTAGGCGATCACCACCAGCTGGGCCCGGTCCCGCGCGCCCAGTTTCGCCATGGCCCGGTTGACGTGGGTCTTCACGGTCAGCGGGCTGACGGTCAGGCGCTCGCCTATCTCGTCGTTCGACAGCCCGCCCGCCACCTGGACCAGCACCTCCCGCTCGCGCACGGTCAGCGCGTCCAGCCGCACCGGGGCGCCCCCCGGCCGCTGCGGCCCGCGCGCCTCCCCCTGCGCCAGGAACTTCGCGATGAGCCCCTTCGTCGCCGCGGGCGACAGCAGCGCCTCCCCCGCCGCCGCGATCCGGATCGCGGCGAGCAGCTCGTCCGGCTCGGCCCCCTTGCCGAGGAAGCCCGAAGCGCCCGCCTGCAACGACTGGACGACGTACTCGTCGACCTCGAAGGTCGTCAGCATCACCACCCGCACCGCCGCCAGCGCCGGGTCGGAACAGATGGCACGGGTCGCGGCGAGGCCGTCCGTCCCCGGCATCCGGATGTCCATCAGCACCACGTCCGGTGTGTGGAAGCGGGCCAGCGCGACCGCCTCGGCCCCGTCCGCCGCCTCGCCCACCACCCGCATGTCCGGCTCGGAGTCCACCAGCACCTTGAACGCGCTGCGCAGCAGCGCCTGGTCGTCCGCCAGGAGAACGGTGATCGGCTCAGTCATGCGGCCCAGCCTAGGCTCGGCCTCCCCCGCCCCTCATGGCCCGGTACGGGCCTGCAGGGGCAGGACGGCGCGCACCCGGAAGCCGGTCGCGCCCCCCGCGCGCGGGCCCGCCTCGCAGATGCCGCCGAGCGCGACCGCGCGCTCCCGCATGCCGATCAGGCCGTGGCCGCCCCCGGGCTCCGGGGCGGTTGCGGTGACCGGGGCCGCCGTGGGGCGGCCGCCGCCGTCGTCCAGGACGGTCAGGTCCAGGCTGCCGGGCCGGCGCAGCAGGGTCACCTCGGCGCGGGCGCCGGGCCCGGCGTGCTTGTGCACGTTGGTCAGCGCCTCCTGGAGCACCCGGTAGGCGGTCAGGTCGACGGCCCCCGGCAGCGGGCCGATGACGGCCGCGGCGCCGGCCGCGCCCGTGCCGCCGGCGGGGGCGCCGGACAGGGTGGAGGTGGCGGTGACGTCGACGCTCAGTCCCACCCGGGCGAAGCCGTCGACGAGCTGGTCGAGCACGCCGAGGCCGGGCGCCGGCTCGGTGGGGGCCTCGGGATCGCCGTACTGCCGCAGCAGCCCCACGGTGGCGCGCAGCTCCTCCAGCGCCGAGCGGCTGGCCTGGCGCACATGGGCGAGGGCCTGTTTGGCCTGGTCCGGCCGGCTGTCCATGATGTGGGAGGCCACGCCTGCCTGGACGTTGACGAGGGCGATGTGGTGGGCGACGACGTCGTGCAGCTCGCGGGCGATGCGCAGCCGCTCCTCGGCGACGCGGCGCCGGGCCTCCTCCTCGCGCGAGCGCTCGGCGCGCACGGCGCGCTCCTCGACGGCGGCGACGTAGGCGCGGCGGCTGCGGACGGCGTCGCCGGCGGCGCCGGCCATGCCCGTCCAGGCGAACAGGCCGAGGTTCTCCTGGGCGTACCAGGGCGGCGGGCCGAAGAGCATGACGGCGCCGGTGAGCACGGCGACGGTCACGGCGACGATGCGCCAGGCGGTGGGCCGTTCGGTGCGGGCGGCGATGGTGTAGAGGGCCAGTGCGACGCTGGTGGCGATCTGGGTGCGGGGCGGCCCCTCGTCGCAGGCGACGACGGTGGCCACGACCGTCAGGACGCAGGTCAGGGCGAGGACCGTGCGCGGCCGGCGGCGGCGCGCCACGAGGCAGGCGCAGGCGGCCGCCGTGAGCAGGACGTAGGGGAGCCCCGGCGGGCGGCGCTCGGTGTGCGGGCCCAGGTAGGCGCCGACGAGGACGAGCCCGAGGACGAGGACGGCCAGCAGGCTGTCGGCGGCGAGCGGATGGGTGCGCAGCCAGCGGTGCGGGCGGGCGAGGCCCGTGGCGGCGAGGGAGGTCATCGCGGTCCGTTCGGGGGGCGGGCCGTGCGGGCGGGCGGGTGCCGGAGTGCCGGAGGAGCCGGGTCGGGGGCGGGCGCGTCAGCCGGGGATGAGGCCGTCGTCGCCGAGCATCGCGCGCACGTCGGCCAGGGTGGCGTCGGGCGCGGGCAGGATCAGTTCGGAGGGTTCCAGTGCGTCGTCGGGCAGCGGTTCGCCGGTCCGGCGCACGGCGTCGAGCAGGGCGCCGAGGGTGCGGCGGAAGCCGGCCTCGTCGCCGCCCTCGACCTCGGCGAGCAGCTGGTCGTCCAGCGCGTTGAGCTCGGCGAAGTGGCGGTCGGCCACCTTCACCTGGCCCTCCCCCATGATCCGTACGATCATGACGGTCTCCCTTGCCTCAGGGCGTCTGCCACCTATGGGCCGAGTCCGTCGCCGCGCCCGGTGCACCGGGCGCCGGGCGGGTCAGCTCTTGTCGAACCGCGGCTGCTGCTGGGGGCGGTCCTGGCGGTCCTGCCCGGCGGCGCCCCCCTCGATGGCCTGCTGCCGGCCGCTGCCGCCGCCCGCGAGCTCGGCCTTCATCCGCTGCAGCTCCAGCTCGACGTCCGAGCCGCTGGAAAGGCGGTCCAGCTCGGCGGTGATGTCGTCCTTGGCCGTGCCGGTCGGGTCGTCGAGCGCGCCGGAGGCGAGCAGCTCGTCGATGGCGCCGGCGCGGGCCTGCATCTGGGCGGTCTTGTCCTCGGCGCGCTGGATGGCCATGCCGACGTCGCCCATCTCCTCGGAGATGCCGGAGAACGCCTCGCCGATCCGGGTCTGGGCCTGAGCGGCGGTGTAGGTGGCCTTGATGGTCTCCTTCTTCGTGCGGAAGGCGTCCACCTTGGCCTGCAGGCGCTGGGAGGCGAGGGTGAGCTTCTCCTCCTCGCCCTGAAGGGTCTGGTGCTGCGTCTCCAGGTCGCTGACCTGCTGCTGGAGCGCGGCGCGGCGGGTGAGCGCCTCGCGCGCCAGGTCCTCGCGGCCGAGCGCGAGCGCCTTGCGGCCCTGCTCCTCCAGCTTGGTCGACTGGCCCTGCAGCTGGTTGAGCTGGAGCTCCAGGCGCTTGCGGGACGTCGCGACGTCCGCGACGCCGCGCCGCACCTTCTGCAGCAGCTCCAGCTGCTTCTGGTACGAGTAGTCGAGGGTCTCGCGCGGATCCTCGGCCCGGTCCAGGGCCTTGTTGGCCTTCGCGCGGAAGATCATCCCCATCCGCTTCATGACACCGCTCATGGGCCTCGCGCGCCCCCTTCTGACCGAACTGATCGGGCTTAGGCTCCAGCACATCTTTCAGAACCCACAGTACGGGCCCTGCTTCCATTACCGCACTGTTCGGACCCGGATGCGCTCCTCCTGCAGGACGATCGGAAGGGCGCCCCTCTCCGGCGCAAGGAGTAGATGCGGAACCGGGGAAGTCTCCGGGGAGGGTGCGGGCCGGCCAGGGGCGCGCGGGCGCACGCCGTTGCCGGATCGTGCCCCGAAGGGCTGGGGCAGCGCCGCCGGACCCCGTACCCTTGGGTTCCGTGTTCCGAAGCCGTACGAAAGCGCAGGCCGCACCCACCGAGGTGACTGCGGACCAGCCCAAGCAGCCCCGTGACCCGCAGGCCCCGAAGGGCCGCCCCACCCCCAAGCGCAGCGAGGCCGCCGCGCAGCGCCGCTCCCTGGCGCAGACGCCCGCCAACCGCAAGGACGCCGCCAAGCGGCAGCGCGAGGCGCGCCGCGCGGACCTGGCCAAGCAGCGCGAAGCGCTGGCCAGCGGGGACGAGCGGTACCTGCCGGCCCGTGACAAGGGTCCGGTGCGCTCCTTCGCCCGCGACTTCGTCGACGCGCGGTACTCGGTGGCGGAGTTCTTCCTGCCGCTGGCCCTCGTCATCCTCGTCCTGAGCATGATCAACCAGGGCAAGTTCCAGTCCTACGTGCTGCTGGCGTGGCTGGTCGTGATCCTCCTGATCGTGATCAACTCCGTGATCACCGGCATCACCCTCAAGCGTGCCCTCAAGCAGCGCTTCCCGGACGAGCCCACGCGCGGCGCGGTGCCGTACGCCCTGATGCGCACGCTGCAGATGCGCCGGCTGCGCCTCCCCAAGCCGAAGGTCAAGCGCGGGGAACGGCCCTGAGCGCCCCCGCCCCCGGCGGGAGCGCCCCCGGGGCGTTCCCGGGTTTCGGCGGCGGCGCCGAGGGGTGGCTGAGCGGGCTCGGCGGCTTGCGGAACACCGTCCGCCAGGAGCTGGTCGCCCGCCAGGTCGACGAGCAGATATCCGCCCGCTTCCCCGTCGGGCGGCGGCTGCGGGTGCTGGACGTGGGCCCCGGCCAGGGGACGCAGGCGCTGCGCCTGGCCCGGGCCGGTCACGAGGTCACCGGCCTGGAGTCCGACCCCCGGATGGTCGGGGCGCTGCGCGCGGCGCTGGCCGCCGAGCCCGAGGGCATCCGGGAGCGGGTGCGGATCATCGAGGGCGACGGCCGTGACACCGGCGCGCACTTCCTGCCCGGGACCTTCGACATCGTGCTCTGCCACGGCGTGCTCATGTACGTGCCGGAGCCGGACCCGATGCTCGCAGGCCTGGCCCGGGTGCTCGCCCCCGGCGGCGTGCTGTCGCTGCTCGTGCGCAACGCGGACGCGCTGGCCATGCGGCCGGGGCTGTCCGGCGACTGGGGCACCGCGCTGGCCGCGTTCGATTCGCCCGCCTACACCAACCGCATCGGCCTGCAGGTGCGCGCGGACCGGCTGGAGGCGCTGACGGCGACGCTGGCCGGGATCGGCGCGCCGCTGCAGACCTGGTACGGGGTGCGGGTCTTCACCGACCTGGCGGCCGACGGGCAGCCGGCCCCGGCCGGCGAGGAGCTGCGGCGGCTGCTGGCCGCCGAGGAGCGGGCGGGACGCACGGACCCCTACCGTGCGGTGGCGGCGCTGCTGCACCTGTGCGGGGTCCGGGGCGGCTGAGGCCGGCCTGCGGGGCTGTGCCCCGACCCCCTTACGTCCTTCTTTCGTTCTCGAACGCCGGGCGGGCCGGCTTCCGGCCCGCCCGGCGTTCGAGCCGCGCCCCGGACCTGGTCAGCTCTCCGCCGCCTCGTGGAGGCTCATCGGCGACCCGTAGATCTCCGTGTCGTCCTCGAAGAGGCGGACCTGATCGACGCCGCCGTCCAGCAGGGCCCGCCATTCCTCGCCGATCCAGGACTCCGCGTCGCCCTGCGTCGTGAACTCCTCCGGCTCCACCGGCGGGACCGTCTCCGTACCGTCGGTCTTCTCGAACCGCCACGTCCACGCCATGTCCGCCTCCTGGGGCTCCGGGAACTCTGCCGTCGCAGCCTAACGGCCCCCGGTCACGGGCAGTAGTGAACGATCGCGCCGGAGGTGAGCCGGACGAGAAAGGGTGAGCCCCGCGCGCCCGCCGTGCACGGACGCGAGACGATCAGGACGTGGAACTGACTCTCCTCGGCACCGGAGCCCCCGACGGGCTGCCGCGCCCCGGCTGCCCCTGCGCCGTCTGCGCCTGTGCCGTGGGCGCCGCGGCGCGGGCGGCGACCGCCCTGCTCGTCGACGGCGCCCTGCTGCTCGACCTGACCCCCGGTCCGGCGTTCGCCGCCGCCCGCGCGGGCCGTTCGATCACGGGGGTGCGCCAGGTGCTGCTCTCGCACCCGCACGACGGGCCCGCCGTGGAGTTCCCGGCGGGGCTGCCCGCGCCGGGGCGGGTGCCGGACGGGCGCGAGCTGTCGGTGATCAGCGGTCACAAGGTGCGGGCGCTGGCGCTGGACGCGCCGGGCACGGGCTACGAGGTGACGTCCCCCGACGGGGAGCGGCTGCTGTACCTGCCGCCGGGCGCGGGCCCGGCAGGGCTGTCCGCGCTGCCCGGCCCGTACGCCATGGTGCTGCTCGACGTGCTCGGCCGGCCCGACGCGCTGGCCCGGCTGCGGGAGTCCGGTGCGGTGGGGCCGACGACGGACGTCGTGGCGGTGCACGTGGACCACGACGTGCCGCCCGGGCCGGAGCTGCACCGCCGGCTGGCGGCGGCGGGGGCGCGCGCGGTGCCGGACGGCACGACGCTGACCGTCGGCGACTACCACGAGGTGCCGGACGTGCCGCGGCGGACGCTGGTGGTGGGCGGGGCCCGCTCGGGCAAGTCGGTGGAGGCGGAGCGGCGCCTGGAGTCCTTCCCGGACGTCCTCTACGTCGCCACGAGCGGGACGCGCGAGGGCGACCCGGACTGGGCGGACCGCGTGAGCCGGCACCGCGAGCGGCGGCCGGGCTCCTGGCGCACGGTCGAGACCTGCGACCTGGTCCCGCTGCTGGTGCAGGAGGGCCCGCCGCTGCTGATCGACTGTCTGGCGCTGTGGCTGACCGACGCGATGGACGCGGTCGGCGCGTGGGACGACGACCGGTGGGCGGAGGGCGGCGCCAAGGCCCTGGCCGAGCGGGTGGCGGAGCTGGTCGCGGCGGTGCGGGCGACGACGCGCACGGTGGTCGTGGTGAGCAACGAGGTCGGCTCCGGGGTCGTCCCGGCCACCGCGTCGGGCCGCCGCTTCCGCGACGAACTGGGCCGTCTGAACGCGGCGGTGGGAGACGAGTGCGAGCACGTCCTGCTGGTGGTGGCGGGTCAGGCGCTGCCGCTGCGCGGCTGAGCCCGGCGGTGCGGGAGCGGGCGCAGCCCGAATGGGACGGCCCGCCACGGGTAGTGTGTCGCGGATGAGCGGTCTGAATCTTGATGACTTCGCCACGCTGATCGAGCGGCCGGACTCCGGTGTCCGGCGGGACGCGGAGGAGCGGCGCGAGCGGCTCGGTCCCCCTTCCGGGGCGCTCGGGCGGCTGGACGAGCTCGCCGAGTGGCTCGCGGCAGCCCAGGGCGCCGTTCCGGTGAAGCCGATAGAGCGGCCCAGGATGCTGGTCTTCGCGGGCGACCACGGCGTCGCGGCCCTGGAGGTGTCGGGTGGGCCCAAGGGCGGCGCCCGGGAGCTCGTACGGGCCACCCTCGACGGGGAGAGCGCGGGGGCGATCCTGGCACGGCGGTTCGGGGCCGAGCTGCGCGTGGTCGACATGGCGGTGGACTGCGACCCGGGCGAGCTGCCCGCGGACGTCACCCGGTACCGGGTGCGGCGCGGTTCGGGCCGGCTCGACATCGAGGACGCGCTGACCGCCGAGGAGGCCGAGCAGGCGTTCCGGGCCGGGATGGCCGTCGCCGACGAGGAGGCGGACTCCGGCACCGACCTGGTCGTCCTGGGCGACCTGAGCGTCGGCGGCACCACGGCCGCGGGGACGCTGGTGGGCGCGCTGTGCGGCACCGACGCGTCCGTGGTCACCGGCCGCGGCGGCTTCGGCATCGACGACCTGGCCTGGATGCGCAAGTGCGCGGCCATCCGCGACGCGCTGCGCCGGGCCCGTCCGGTCCTCGGCGACCAGCTGGCGCTGCTGGCCGCGGTGGGCGGCGCGGACCTGACGGCGATGACCGGTTTCCTGCTGCAGAGCGCGGTGCGCCGCACCCCGGTGATCCTCGACGGCGTGGTCTCGGCGGCGTGCGCGCTGGTCGCCCAGCGGGTGGCGTTCCGGGCCCCCGACTGGTGGCTGGCCGGGCAGGCGAGCGGCGACCCGGCGCAGGCGAAGGCACTCGACCGGATGGCGCTCAACCCTCTGCTCGACCACGGCGTCACAGTGGGCGAGGGGACGGGGTCTCTGCTCGCCCTGCCTTTGGTGCAGGCGGCCGCGGCCCTGGCGGCGGAGCTCCCCGAGCGCTCCTGACGAGGACGGCCGGCAGGCCCGTACGCGGCGCGAGCGCCCGGAACCCGCTGCACCGGGCCCCGAGGATCACTTTCATGGGAGAAGTCCGCTTGACTCCGGATGAGGGCGCTCGCACGAGCACCTGGCAACGGCGCTCCGCGTCGTTCGCGGTGTGGTACCTGCGTGCCGTTACGTTCGTCAATCTGCTCGGCGCGGTCTGGGTGTCCTTCGGCTCGGACATCCGGCGGCACAACGTCGAGGAGTACTTCACCCCGTACCTGCTCACGGCCGGCTTCGCGCCGGCGGTGGTGTCGGCGTTCATGGCGATCACCCTGCGCCGGCGCAAGCGGGCCGCCTGGATCCTCAACCTGGTGCTGGCCGGGCTGCTCCTGCTGCTGCTGGCGTTCGTGATGTTCTTCCCGGAGTTCCGCCGGCACGCCCTGAACTGGTTCTCGCTGGTCGGCACCGCCGCGTTCGTCCTGGCGCTGGTGGCCGGCCGCCGCGAGTTCTACGCCAAGGGCGACCGCTCCAACCCCAAGCTGGCCACGGCCGTCGCGGCCGGCGGCCTGCTGGTGACCTCGCTGATCGCCGCCGGGCTGGTGACGGTCACCAACGAGGCCACCGACGAGCAGCGCTCGACCTTCCTCGACCGCTGGCACTACGGCGTGATGCGGCTGATCTCGATCGCCGCCGACGACTCCCGCTACGCGGGCATCGCCCCGCCCGGCTGGGTCGACGTCACCATCAACGTGATGAGCGCGGCCCTGCTGATCCTCGTGGCGTTCGCCGCCTTCCGCTCCCGCCGCGCCGCCGACCCGCTCACCGCCGAGGACGAGACGAAGCTGCGCGAGCTGCTCGACAAGTGGGGCGACCGCGACTCGCTCGGTTACTTCGCCCTGCGCCGCGAGAAGAGCGTCATCTGGTCGCCCTCCGGCAAGGCCGCGGTCACCTACCGGGCCCTCGGCGGCGTCTCGCTGGCCTCCGGCGACCCCATCGGCGACCCCGAGGCGTGGCCCGGCGCCATCGAGCCCTGGCTGGCCGAGGCGCGCGAGCACGGCTGGATCCCCGCCGTGATGGGCGCGAGCGAGGAGGCCGGCACGATCTACGCGCGGCACGGCATGGACGCCCTGGAGCTGGGCGACGAGGCGATCGTGGACACCGCCGAGTTCACCCTCGAAGGCCGCGCCATGCGCACGGTGCGCCAGGCGTACAACCGGGTCAAGCGTGCCGGCTACACCGTCCGCATCCGGCGGCACGAGGACATCCCCGAGGAGGAGATGGCCGAGCTGCTGCGCCGCGCCGACGACTGGCGCGACGGGGCGACCGAGCGCGGCTTCTCCATGGCCCTGGGCCGTCTGGGCGACCCGGACGACGGCCGCTGCGTGATGCTGGAGTGCTCCGACGGCGAAGGGGAGCTGCGCGCCCTGCTGAGCTTCGTGCCGTGGGGGCCCAAGGGGCTGTCGCTCGACCTGATGCGCCGTGACCGCGACTCCGAGAACGGCCTCATGGAGTTCATGGTCATCGAGCTGCTGCAGCAGGCGAAGAGCCTCGGCATCACCCAGGTGTCGCTGAACTTCGCGATGTTCCGGTCCGTCTTCGAGCGCGGCTCCCGGCTCGGCGCCGGCCCGGTGCTGCGGGTGTGGCGCTCGCTGCTCAGCTTCTTCTCCCGCTGGTGGCAGATCGAATCGCTCTACCGAGCAAATGCGAAATACCGCCCCATCTGGGAACCTCGTTTCATGCTCTTCGAGAAGAGCAGTGACCTGCTGCGGATCGGTATCGCCAGCGCCCGCGCCGAGGGCTTCCTGGAGGCCCCCGGCCTGCCCAAGTGGCTCAACCGCAAGCACTTGGAGAGCCGGCGATGAACCGCGCGGCGCTGCTCCGCGCCGCGCGCACCGAATGGGGTCCCCTGTATGCGGCCGTGTGGGGGACGTTCGCCCGCAAGCGGCTGCGGGCCATCCCGATGACGCTCTCGGCCGTGGCCCTCACCGCCGTCTTCCAGATCGTCCAGAACCAGCCCTGGGGCTTCGGGCCCGTCCAGCGGCTGGGCTGCGTCCAGGCGCAACTGCCCTGGTGGCTGGCGCTGCTGCGGACCCCGCTGTCACTGTTCGTGCCCGCCCTGGACCTGCCCGTCTGGGGGGCCCTGGCACAGGTCCTGATCGTCTTCGGCATCGCCGAGGCCGCCCTGGGCATGGGGCGCACCCTGGCCGTCGCCTACCTGGCGACCCTCGCGGGGACGATGTACGCCCGGCTGGCCATCGCCATCGGGCCCGGCTCGGTCCTCGGGCTGCCGCCCGAGGCCGCCACGGTCGTCGACACCGGCCCGTCGGCGGCGGTCGTCGGCCTGGCGGTCTACGTCTCCTGGCGCTACCGGGCCTGGCTGACCTGCGCCGTGGTGGTGCTGGCCATGATCGGCGAGGTGCTGCTCAAGCCCAATCTGGCGGGCAAGGAGCACATCGCCGCCGTCGTGGCCCTGCTCGTCGCGTGCGGCGTGGACGAGCTGCGCCGGCGCCGCAAGCCCCGCAGCGACGCCCACCGCGAGGATCAGCGGTCCGGGGCACCCGCCAGCAGGTCGTGAACCCGGTTGCGCACCGCCGCCCAGCGCGCGTCGTGGCGGTAGGCGCGCACCCGCGCCCGGCGGCGGGCCCTTGGCCGGCGCCGGTAGAAGCGCCGCGCCCACGGTGAGCCGGGCCGGGCCAGCCGCACCGCTCCCACGATCGCCACGAACGGCACCACCGCCCCGATCAGGGCGATCCGCGGCTTGCCCTTGGCGAGGGCGAACAGCGCGATCAGGAAGTTGCCGAGGACGTTCACCACCACGATGCCGCGGTCGTGCATCTCCTGCGGGGTCAGCTCGTTCACCCCGAACGGAAGGAACCCGGCGAGGACCAGCGTCACCAGAGCCGCCGTCAGCACCACGATCTCGACGCTCTTGCGGCCCTGCTCGGTCCAGTACACGTCGTCCAGGTGCAGGACGAGCGCGAACTCGTCGAGCACCAGCCCCGCCCCCATGCCGAACAGCACGGCGACGGCGGCGGCACCGAAGCCGTGGCGGCCCGAGGAGACCGAGCCGAAGCCGCCGATCACCATGAGCACCACGCCGGGCACCACATGGTGGACGTGCATACCGCCGGGTTTGATGTTGCGGAAGGGGCCCTTGCCGGCGCGGATCAGCCGGGTGATGACCCGGGTCACCAGGAACGTCAGGACGAACGCCGCCAGCGCCAGCAGCAGCGGCAGCTTGCCCGGCTCGACGACGTTGCGTGTCAGCCAGTGACCCATGTGACTCCCGCTCCCGCATTGCGCCTACCGGCCAAAATACTGCCCGGGAGGGCCGGGATACCCTGCCCGCGATGACCGACACGACCTCCCCCCGGCCCACCCCCGGCGACGCCCTGCGCTTCGCCTTCGGCACCCTCACCGTCCTGCCCGTGACGCTGACCCGCTGGGACCGGCCGGCCGCGCGCGGCGGGATGCTGGCGGCGCCGCTCGCCGGGCTCGTCGTGGGCGGCTGCGCGGCCGCGGCCGGCGCGCTGTTCTGGCTGCTGGGCTCCGGCCCCCTGCTCGCCGCGGTGGTCACCGCCGCGGTGCCCGCGGTCCTCACCCGGGGACTGCACCTGGACGGCCTGGCGGACGTGGCCGACGGGCTGGGCAGCGGCAAGCCCGCCGAGGACGCGCTGCGCATCATGAAGCAGTCCGACATCGGGCCCTTCGGCGTCATCACCCTCCTGCTGACCCTGCTCGGCCAGGTCGCCGCGCTCGACCGGCTCTACGCCGCCGGATGGACGCACGGCGCCCTCGCCGCGGCCGTCGCCGCCCTCGCCGCGCGCTGCGCCCTGACCCTCGCCTCCCGCGCCGGCGTCCCCGCCGCCCGCCCCGAGGGGCTGGGTGCGGCGGTCGCGGGCGTCGTCCCCGTACGGGCCGCACTGGCGGTGGCCACCGCGGGCACCCTCGCCGCGGCCGGTGCCGCGGCCCCGGCGGGGCCGTACGCGGCGGTGCACACGGGCCTGGCCGTGCTGCTGGCGCTGGCCGGCGCGGAGGTGCTGCTGCGGCACTGCCGACGCCGCTTCGGCGGGGTCACCGGTGACGTGTTCGGCGCCCTCGCGGAGACCGCGGCGACCGTCGCCCTGCTGACCGCGGCCCTGGGCTGACACGACGCGCGGGGATACGCTCGCACATGCCCAAAGGCCCGATACCGGGCGGCACCAGCGTGACGCATACGATGCGCAGGGTGCGGCCGGCCCACCAGCCCCGGCCGAAAATTCAACGGAAGTAGGGACACCCACCACCGTGACTGCTCTGACTCTCAGCACTTCCAGCGCTGCGACGCTGCGCGCGGACGCCCTTGTCATCGGTGTGGCGAAGGGCCCGAAGGGCCCCGTCGTCGCGCCCGGCGCCGAAGCCGTGGACAAGGCGTTCGACGGCAAGCTGGCCACCGTCCTGGAGACCCTCGGCGCCTCGGGCGGCGAGGGCGAGGTGACCAAGCTGCCCTCCCCCGCCGGCCTCAAGGCCCCGGTCGTGGTGGCGGTCGGCCTGGGTGAGCTGCCGGCGAAGGGCGACGGCTTCGACGAGGAGGCGCTGCGCCGCGCCGCCGGCTGCGCCGCCCGCGCGCTGACCGGCGCGAAGAAGGCCGCGTTCGCCCTGCCCGTCGAGGACGCCGGGTCCGCTGCGGCCATCGGTGAGGGCGCGCTGCTGGGTGCGTACTCCTTCAAGGCCCGCAGCAACGGCGGTGCGAAGAAGGACGACAAGGGTGCCCCGCTGGGCGAGGTCGCGATCCTGGGCGGCAAGCCGCGCGACAAGGCGTTCAAGGCCGCCGCCGAGCGTGCCCTCGCCGTGGCCGCCGAGGTCAACCGCGCCCGCGACCTGGTCAACCTCCCCTCCAACGACCTGAACCCCAAGTCGTTCGCCGCCCAGGTGCAGGCCGCGGCCAAGGAGTTCGGCCTGAAGTTCGAGGTGCTGGACGAGAAGGCGCTGGTCAAGGGCGGCTACGGCGGTCTGATGGGCGTCGGCCAGGGCTCGGTGAACCCGCCGCGGCTGGTGCGCATCGGCTACACCCACCCCAAGGCGGAGAAGACCCTCGCCCTGGTCGGCAAGGGCATCACCTACGACTCGGGCGGCATCTCCCTGAAGCCGGCCGGCCACAACGAGACCATGAAGTGCGACATGGCCGGCGCCGCCGCCGTGTTCGCCGCGGTCGTGGCCGTCGCCAAGCTCGGCCTGCAGGTCAACGTCACCGGCTGGCTGGCCCTTGCGGAGAACATGCCCTCCGGCAACGCCACCCGTCCGGGCGACGTGCTGACGATGTACAGCGGCAAGACGGTCGAGGTGCTGAACACCGACGCCGAGGGCCGCCTGGTCCTGGCCGACGCGCTGACCCGCGCCTCGGAGGAGAACCCGGACGCCATCGTCGACGTCGCCACCCTGACGGGCGCCATGGTCCTGGCCCTCGGCGACCGGATGTTCGGCGTCATGGCCAACGACGACGCGTTCCGCACCGCCCTGTACGAGATCGCCGAGGAGGTCGGCGAGCAGGCGTGGCCGATGCCGCTCCCCGCCGAGCTGCGCAAGTCCATGGACTCCCCCGTGGCCGACATGGCCAACATGGGTGAGCGCATGGGCGGCGGACTGGTGGCCGGACTCTTCCTGCAGGAGTTCGTGGGCGAGGGCATCGCCTGGGCGCACCTGGACATCGCCGGCCCCGCCTTCCACGAGAAGGCCCCCTACGGCTACACCCCGAAGGGTGGCACCGGCTCCTCGGTCCGCACCCTGGTCCGGCTGGCGGAGCGCACCGCCGACGGCGACCTGGGCTGAGCGGGCGGCGGCGCCGTACGGCCCCGGGGAATGGTCCGGGGCCGGACGGTGTTGGCTCGTTTGCTCTGAGCGAAAACGCACTTTTCTACGCAGTAGTAACCCTAAAAGGTGACGCATCAGTCGTCCCGCTCCCCGGGCCCGGCGTCCCGCCGTCCGTCAACAAGTGCGAAGATGTTGTCTCGGCAGGACAGGGCCCACCCATCACAGGGCCGAAGCAAAGCGGCCGTACGACAGCCGCCGGCCGGTCACCGACGACCGTCCGGCGCACCCATGCATGGAGGACGTGACGTGGCGAACGACGCCAGCACCGTTTTCGACCTAGTGATCCTCGGAGGCGGTAGCGGCGGTTACGCCGCTGCCCTGCGCGGAGCGCAGCTGGGTCTCGACGTCGCCCTGATCGAGAAGGACAAGCTGGGCGGCACCTGCCTGCACCGCGGCTGCATCCCCACCAAGGCTCTGCTGCACGCCGGCGAGATCGCCGACCAGGCCCGCGAGGCCGAGCAGTTCGGTGTCAAGGCGTCCCTGGAGGGCATCGACATCGCCGGCGTCCACAAGTACAAGGACGACGTGATCTCGGGCCTGTACAAGGGCCTGCAGGGCCTGGTCGCCTCCCGCAAGGTCACCTACGTGACCGGTGAGGGCCGCCTGTCCTCCCCGACCTCCGTCGAGGTCAACGGCCAGACCTACACGGGCCGCCACGTCCTGCTGGCCACCGGCTCCGTGCCGAAGTCGCTGCCGGGCCTGACCATCGACGGCGACCGCGTCATCTCCTCCGACCACGCGCTGGTCCTGGACCGCGTGCCGAAGTCCGCGATCGTGCTGGGCGGCGGCGTCATCGGCGTCGAGTTCGCCTCCGCGTGGAAGTCCTTCGGCGTGGACGTCACCATCGTCGAGGCGCTCCCCCACCTCGTCCCGGTCGAGGACGAGAACAGCTCCAAGCTGCTGGAGCGCGCCTTCCGCAAGCGCGGCATCAACTTCTCCCTCGGTTCCCGCTTCTCGGGCGTGGAGTACACGGCCGACGGCGTGAAGGTCTCGCTGGAGAACGGCAAGACCTTCGAGGCCGAGCTGCTGCTCGTCGCCGTGGGCCGCGGCCCGGTCTCCCAGGGCCTGGGCTACGAGGAGGCCGGCGTCGCGATGGACCGCGGCTACGTCCTCGTCGACGAGTACATGCAGACCAACGTGCCGACCATCTCGGCCGTCGGTGACCTCGTCCCGACCCTCCAGCTCGCGCACGTCGGCTTCGCCGAGGGCATCCTGGTGGCAGAGCGGCTGGCCGGTCTCAAGCCCGTGCCGGTCGACTACGACGGCGTGCCGCGCGTCACGTACTGCCACCCCGAGGTCGCTTCGGTCGGCATCACCGAGGCGAAGGCCAAGGAGCTGTACGGCGCCGACAAGGTCGTCGCTCTGAAGTACAACCTCGCGGGCAACGGCAAGAGCAAGATCCTGAAGACCGCGGGCGAGATCAAGCTCGTCCAGGTGCGGGACGGTGCCGTCGTCGGCGTCCACATGGTCGGCGACCGTATGGGTGAGCAGGTCGGCGAAGCCCAGCTGATCTACAACTGGGAGGCCCTGCCCGCCGAGGTCGCGCAGCTCATCCACGCGCACCCGACGCAGAACGAGGCTCTGGGCGAGGCCCACCTGGCCCTGGCCGGCAAGCCGCTGCACTCGCACGACTGAGTCCCGAGCGCACCACCATCCGCACTACTCGTAAGGAGCAACCGCAATCATGGCGGTTTCCGTAACCCTGCCGGCGCTCGGCGAGAGCGTGACCGAGGGCACCGTCACCCGTTGGCTCAAGGCCGAGGGTGAGCGCGTGGAGGCCGACGAGCCGCTGCTCGAAGTCTCCACCGACAAGGTCGACACCGAGATCCCGGCCCCCGCGGCCGGCATCCTCGCCTCCATCAAGGTGGCCGAGGACGAGACGGTCGAGGTCGGCGCCGAGCTGGCCGTCATCGACGACGGCACCGGCGCCCCGGCCGCCGCCCCGGCTCCGGCCGCGGCCGCTGCCGAGGCCCCCGCCGCCGAGCCCGCCCCGGCCCCCGTGGCCGAGGCCCCCGCCGCTCCGGCTCCGGCCGCCGCCGAGGCCCCGGCCGCTCCGGCCGCCGGTGCCGCCGAGGGCACCGACGTGGTCCTGCCCGCGCTGGGCGAGTCGGTCACCGAGGGCACCGTCACCCGCTGGCTCAAGGAGGTCGGCGAGACGGTCGAGGCCGACGAGCCGCTGCTTGAGGTCTCCACCGACAAGGTCGACACCGAGATCCCCGCCCCGGCCTCCGGCACCCTGCTGGAGATCCTGGTCGGCGAGGACGAGACGGCCGAGGTCGGCGCCAAGCTCGCCGTCATCGGCGTCGCGGGTGCCGCTCCGGCCGCCGCCCCGGCTCCGGCCGCCCCGGCCGCTGCTCCGGCCCCGGCCGCCCCGGCTCCGGCCCCCGCCGCTCCGGC